>JBLFXD010000271.1:0-8183 GCA_047611045.1 Planctomycetaceae bacterium
TGAGCTTGCTTTCGTAGTGCTGATTGTTGTCGCTTTTCAATCTACGGATCCGAGGCTGATTGCCGCCGAGTCGGCAGTACGACCCAACGTGATTGTCATCATGGCGGACGATATCGGCGTGGACGGTCTGAACTGTTATGGGGGGACGAGTTATCGGACTCCGAGGTTGGATCAGATGGCGGCGGAAGGGCAGCGGTTTACGCAGGCGTATGCTCAGCCGCTGTGCACGAACACTCGCATTCAGTTGATGACGGGGCTCTACAACAATCGGAACTGGTTGTACTTCGGGTGTCTGGATCCCAAAGCGAAGACGTTCGGGCACTGGATGAAAGAAGCTGGCTACAAGACGTGTATCGCTGGGAAGTGGCAGCTTCAGAGTTATGACCCGCCTGACTATCCCGGATCGGAATTGCGACGCGACAAAGGGATGAAAGTCTGGGACACGGGGTTTGATGAGTACTCGCTGTGGCATACGGCTCACACGGAAGACAAAGGGCCTCGGTATGCCGATCCGGTGATCTTTCAGAACGGAAAGTTTCGCACGGACACGAAAGGCAAATACGGCGAGGACATCTGGGTCGAGTTCATTCACGACTTCATGAAGCGACACCGCAACGACGATGAGCCATTCTTTGTTTACTACCCGATGACGCTGCCTCACTGGCCGTTCGTGCCGACGCCGCGCAGCAAAGACTGGGGCATCGAGGAGAAGATGCATCCGCCTTTGGGCACAACAGGCGGTGACACGAAATACTTCCCGGACATGGTCGCTTACATGGACGAAGTCGTTGGACGGGTGATTGATTCGGTCGACGAACTTGGCCTGAAAGAAAACACGCTCATTCTTTACTACGGTGATAACGGAACGGATCGCAGAGTCGTCTCGCAAACGACGTTCGGCGAGGTCGTCGGTGGAAAAGGAGCGACGACAAACGCGGGCACTCATGTTCCGCTGATCGCTCGCTGGCCGGGTCGGATCAAGTCGGGCATCAACGAAGAACTGGTGGACTCGACCGATTTCCTGCCGACGATTCTGGACGCCGCCAGCAAGCCAGTTCCCCAAGCCGCGAAGCTGGACGGGCGAAGTTTCTATCCGCAGCTAATGGGAAAACCGGGCACGCCGCGCGAGTGGGTGTTCTGTCATTACGATCCTCGGCCAGGCTGGGACAAGGATAAGTTCCGGATGGAACGCTTCGCGAGGGACAAACAGTTCAAGCTGTACGGTAACGGCAAGCTGTATCACATCCCGCGAGACCTGACCGAGCAACGCCCGATCCCCGCTCAGTACGACTGGAAAGAGTCGGCGGCGGCCCGAGGAGCGTTACAGGCCGTGCTGGATTCGATGCCCGCTCCAAAGCCGAAGTAACCAATAACCTACGCGGCGATGCGGATTGGGGATTGAACGGGCACTGCCATGGCCAGGACTTCGGTGACCATGTTGGCGTAGTCTTCTGAGCCGTGACATTTGGAGTCATAGTCGAAGACGGACTGGCCGTAGCTGGGGGCTTCGGCCAGTTTGATGTTTCGGCGGATTTTGCTCTCGAAGATTTTTGCGGTCGACCAGGGATTGTCGCCGTCGCTGCGGGCCAGGAAGTCGTTGAGGTCGTCGCAGACGTCAGCGGCCAGTCGAGTGCCGGTCTCGTAAAGGCACAGCATGATGCCGGTGACTTTGAGGTTTCGGTTCAGCCGCCGGGAAACCAGCGCCGTCGTCGCGAGAAGTTTCGACAGACCCTGCAGCGCGAAGAAGTGTGGCTGTAGCGGGATGAAGACTTCGGACGCGGCCGTCAGCGCGTTGACCGTCAGCACACCCAGCGACGGTGGGCAGTCCATGATCACGTATTCGAACGCGTTGGATTCGGCGATCAGGTTCAAGGCGTCGCGGAGAACAGTTTCTCGATTCGGAGCGTCGACGAGTTCCAGTTCGGCCGCAGCGAGATCGACATTCGAAGGAGCGACCCACAGATTGTCGCTGACCATGTGCCGGACTTCGCCGATGGTTTTGACGCTGGAGAAGACGTCGTAAATCGTGGGAGTATCGCCAACCGCTTCGTAGCCAAGGTGCAGCGAAGCGTGGCCCTGAGGGTCCAGGTCGATCAACAGAACTCGCTTGCCCTGCCGAGCCAGTCCGGCGGCGAGATTCACGCTGCTGGTGGTTTTTCCGACTCCACCCTTCTGATTCATAATGGCAATCGTACGCATCGGAATCCTTTCCTGACGTCGCTGGTCCCCTTCCATTTTGGGACCGAATCCGACCAGTGCCCGCTTCGCATGTTAAAAAAATCGCATCGAGCGCAACGGAAAGGCTCCGTCTCTGGCGCGGCGGCGGAGTATAGCTCCCTTCCTCGAATCGCCGGAAGATGGCTTTAAGCCGTTGCTGAATCAGCAGATAACGATAGTTGGACCGCAATTTTTGCGGCTTCGATCATGCCTTCGGCTGACGCAACGCCCTGCCCTGCGATATCGAAAGCCGTTCCGTGGCTGGGACTTGTGCGGACAATCGGCAGCCCAAGCGTGATATTGACCGCTCGGTCGAAGCCGATCAGCTTCAGAGCAATGTGTCCCTGGTCGTGGTACATCGCGACGACGCCGTCGAACTCGCCACTGACGGCGCGGCGCAACAGCGTGTCAGCGGGCAACGGGCCGGTCGCGTCGATACCGGCCTGGACGCATCGCTCGACGGCGGGTGCGATGAGGAGAGCTTCCTCGTCGCCAAACAAGCCTTCTTCGCCGGCGTGCGGGTTCAGCGCACAAACCGCGACGCGGGGAGTTTCGCAGCCGACTCGGTGCATGAACGAATTCATCAGCCGGATGCGACCGGCGATGCCGTCGGTTGAGAGAAGGTCCGGGACGCTGCGGATCGAGGTGTGCAGCGTCGTGTGGACAACTCCCAGTCCGCGCGGCGACCGCACGATATCTCCCTGCGGCAGGTAGAGCATCATCGCGAATTCGTCGACTCCGCAGACATGGCCGAGGATTTCAGTATGGCCAGGATAGTCGAGGTTGGCCGCTCGAAGCGCCGCCTTATTAAGAGGTGCCGTGCAGATGCCGTCGATCTGCCCGGCGAGCGCTGCCTTCGTGGCGGCGACCAGACAGTCGTAGGCAGCCTGCCCCGCTCGCTGATCAATGCTTCCAAACGGGACTTCCGCGACGTCGTCACTGCATGACTTGATGCATGGCAGAGTCTGCGTCTGGTCATCGGCCGGTTGCGATGACACCCGGTCAGCAATCTCTTCGAAACTTTCGACCTCTTCGATTCGCAGCGACACGTTTGTGATTTGGACGGCACGCTCAAGCACGGTCGGATGCCCGACGGCTACCAGTCGGCAGGCGGATCGCAGTCGAGCATCAGCCGCAGCTCGGACAAGGACTTCCGAACCGATCCCAGCGGCATCGCCCATCGTCAGCGCGATAATCGGCAAGGCATGATGAGCCGAGGAAGACGTTTCTTGAGTCGGTGAGCTTTGCATTCTTGAGAGCTTTCGGATGTCGTTGAGAAACTTTGCCGCAAGTTGGAGCGGAGAGGACGCATTCAGCCACTCCGCGGCAAATCCATCAGCTCGGCAAATCGATCGAGCACCGCTGACTTCAGTGGAGCAAGCAGCGGCCCATCAAACTGTCCCGACTTGACCAGTTCGACTGCCGCCTGACGTGTTTCCTCGACCAGCTTGCGATCCTTGATGAGGTGTCCAAATCGGAGCGGCAGCGCGCCGTGCTGACGTGAGCCGAGGATGTCGCCGGGGCCTCGCAGGTCGAAATCGACTTCGGCGATCTTGAACCCGTCGGTGTATTTCTCCATAGCCGACAACCGTTTGACGACGTCGGTCGCGCTGGCGTCTGAGAACAGAAAGCAGAAGCCTTGATGCTTGCCTCGACCGATCCGGCCTCGCAGCTGATGAAGTTGCGAAAGCCCGAACCGTTCCGCCTGCTGAATCACCATGACCGACGCGTTGGAGACGTCGACGCCGACTTCAATCACCGTCGTCGAGACCAGCGCTTGAGTTTCGCCGGAACGGAACGCTTCCATCGCGTCGGCTTTGGCTTGAGCGTTCATTCGACCATGCACCATCCCAACGCTGAAACCTTTCAGGTCGTTCTTCTTCAGATCCTCGAACAGCTCTTCCGCGCTGCCGATCAATTCTTCCTGAATCGGCTGAACCGGTTCAGGCTTCTCGGACAGTTCAGGAAACTCTTCATCAAACGTCAGTTCAAGCTGTGGATCGTCCTCTTCGGCTTCGCCGACTCGCGGACACACGACGTAAACCTGTCGTCCTTCCTGCAGACGCTCGCGCACGAACTTCCAGGCACGCTTGCGCGTCGTCGCGTTGTAGACCCGGTACGTCTTCACTTCCTGCCGTCCCGGAGGCATGTCTGACATCGTCGTCAGATCCAGATCGCCGAACTGCGTCAGACACAGGCTGCGCGGAATTGGAGTTGCGGTCATGACCAGAACGTGCGGCGACTGCGTGCCTGTCGAAAACTGCGCGCGTTGCCCGACGCCGAACTTGTGCTGCTCGTCGATGACGACCAGGCCGAGGTTTGAAAACTCGACGCCCTTTTGAATCAGCGACTGCGTCCCAATGATCAGTTGAACTTCGCCAGACCGGATCTCTTCCAACACGGTTTGCCGCTGCGCAGGCGTCAGATTGCCGGTCAGCATTCGCCGTTTGACACGGCTGTGCGACAGAGCCTTGTCGATCGTTTGCCAGTGCTGAGTCGCCAGCAACTCGGTCGGCGTCATCAGGGCCGCCTGATGCCCGTTCGCGATGGCGACCAGAATCGCGTACATCGCGATGGCCGTTTTTCCGGAGCCAACATCCGCCTGCAAAAGTCGATGCATCGGCCGTCCGGCATTCAGGTCGGCAATGATGTCGGCGATCGCCAGGTTCTGCCCCGGCGTCAGGTTGAACGGAAACAGCCGGCGTATTCGGCTGTCGATTTTTGCCGTGCACGGCATCTTCGGGGCTGGCACACCGGACCACCAGACTCGTCGGCGCAGTTCGATCGCCAACTGAAACTCGACCAAATCCTGAAAGACCAGTCGGCGATAACCTTCGCGATACTCGTCCATCGATTTGGGAAGATGGAGCTTGGTGATCGCTTCGCGAATTCCGGGCAACTGCCACGCTTCCAAAGCTTCCGGCGAGAGCAGCTCCGGAACCAGGTCGACGTAATCCTCGACCGCCGCTTTGGTGGCTCGGCGGATTTCGTACATCTTCAAACCGTCGGTCAGCCCGTACCGAGGAACCACGGCGACGGGCAGTCCGTCTTCGGTCGCGGCGTCATCATTCTCCAGCCACTGCGTGTGAGGGTTGCTGAATTCCCACCGCCCGGATCGCATCTTTGGCTTGCCGGAAAACAGCACGACGTTGTCGGGAAAGAATCTCTTCAGAATCCACGGCTGGTTGAACCAGACGCCTCGCACGAACGCTCGACCGCAGCGGATCAACACGGCCGACATCGTTTTGCCGTTAGACGTCCGCCGAGATTCGGTATCGACCACCGAGCCGCAGACACTTTGCTGCAACCCGGCTTCGAGTTCTGCCGGAGCCCTCACGTTGCTTAAGTCGAGCACGTCCCGGGGCGCGTTGTACAGCAGGTCGATGGCCACTCGGATGTCGAGTTTTTCCAGCAGCTTCGCACGATCCGGCCCAACGTTTCGCACAAACTGAACCGGAGTCTGCAATGCGTCTTCCCAGTCAGGACTCTCGACCTGCTGGTCCGTCGTAACTCGCGACGGCCGCCGTTCGCGATCATTCGTCGGCGTTGGGTCACTCATCGAGGAACACCCCATCCGAAAACGTCGCCGCCTGCCCGACTCGGTCGCCGTCGTCGTTAACCAGATTCCAGACGATCGCCTTCTCGATCAAAAACCGCCGGCCGGAACTGGCAATCCGAATGCCTCGATAATCGTCCACAAACCCGTCGCGAGAAGTCCGCTCCAACAGCTGAGCACGCTCGTCTCGATGCACCGGCTCCGCCGTCATGCGCGACGGCGTTTGCAGCAGCGTTGCGAGATCCATCTCCCACAAGTCGAGCGCTGCTTGATTTCCGTAATTCAGAATCGGATCGGCCTGAGTTCCGTGCGAAACGACGACGAACGAAGCTTCAAACAACGCTCGCGACTGATCTTCGTCCGAACCGTCTCGCGCGATCAATTCCTCGCCGAGAAATCGACGATACGAGTTCAGCAATATCTGCGTCTGGTCAATCCAGTTCTGTTCCTGCCACGGCTGCATCTGCGTCGTCACTCCGCATCGTTCGATTGAGAATTTAAGTTCTTGCGTTCTGCGATCAGCTTGTTCATGTCGACTTTCGGTTTGAGCGGATACTCAGAAACCGGAATACCCGAGCCGGTGACTTCTCGAATTCGCAGCCATGCGCGGGTAATCAGGTCTTCCTGCTGCCGCACGTGTTCTTCGTCCAGCAGCCGTTTGTCGAACGGACCTTCAACCACGACCAGCTCAAAATCGTCATGCACGATGAACTGAGCCTGCACCGGGTTGCAGCGAATGTGCCGCTCGGGCGATTTCGTCAGCTCACTTTCGGCCACCTGGCCAATCACGAAACGAACGTAGAGATCACTGTCGACAATCTCGTCGACAGCCTCGCCGCAAACTTCGCAGATGTATCCTTCGTCGCATTTCGCCATGAGATTTCCATCAGCACTCTTTGGTGACCAGGAAGCCGGAAGATTATACCGGTCCGGCAGACTTCGGCACGTCGCCGCGAGGCATGTTGCTGCAACGGCGTCTGCCGCTCAACGCTCGGTTGCCATCGTCAGTTGGGCGTGTGAAACTGGGAAGTCTGGCGACTATCACCAACCAACGCGACCTTCATACCCACTGGAGATATTGATGCTTCGACATGGCCTTCTCATCGTTTTCTGCTTCGGTTTGCTGGTTCCTCAGAGCGTGCAGAGTGCCGACGCGAAAACCAAACCGAAAGCGTGGACCGAAGCCCCGCAGGACGATGCCGACTACCCGTTTCAGGGCGAGTACCTGGGTTCCGTCATCAACGATTGCCGACAGTGCGAGCCCGTTGGCCTGCAGGTTGTCGCGATGGGCGATGCGAAGTTTTCAGCAGTCACATATCGCGGCGGACTGCCTGGCTACGGCTGGCCGATCGGCGGAGACCGGACGAAGTTCCAGGGAACTCGCGAAGGCAGCGTCCTGACGCTGACCGGCGAACATCAGCACATCACGATTCAAAACGGGCATACCATTATCAAGTCGATCGGCGAGTACCCTCGCCAGATTGGAACCGCGTCGTTCGTGACTCGACAAAGCGCAACACTGGGAGCGTGCCGACCATGCAACGCCATCGCCCTGTTTGACGGCACGAACACCGAGCTGTTGAAAGACGGTCAGATGACCGAAGACGGCCTGCTCAAAGAAGGCACGGAAACTCGCGACGCGTACGGCGACTTCCGCCTGCACCTCGAATTCCAACTTCCGTACATGCCGAAAGCTGTCGGCCAGCAGCGAGCCAACAGCGGCATCTATGTCCAAAGCCGCTACGAAGTGCAGGTGCTCGACTCGTTCGGCCTCGACGGAGAATTCAACGAGTGCGGCGCGCTGTACCGCGAAGTCAAACCGAACCTCAACATGTGCCTGCCGCCGCTTTCCTGGCAAACCTACGACATCTGGTTCCGTGCCCCACGCTTCGACGCCGACGGCAAGAAAGTCGCCAACGCCAACTTCACCGTCTGGCTGAACGGCGTCCCGGTTCACGAGAACCTCGACCTGCCAACGCCCACCGGCGGCGGCAAGCGAGTCGGCGAAGGCCCGAACGCACTCCCGACAAAAATCCAGAACCACAGCAACCCGGTCCGGTTCCAAAACATCTGGCTCGTCCACCACGGAATCGCCGGAACCTGCAACAACCAGCTGGTCGCTTCGACCGAAGCCAGCAACGCTCTGGCCGGCCTGTTGAGCAAGATTGGCTACTCAAAGAATTAAGCACGAGGCCCTCAAGCGTCGTGCAGTCTTTTAGCCACGGATTTACACCGATAGACACGGATAATTGTTGAGACCATCCGTGTCTATCTGTGTAAATCTGTGGCTTTCTTTTTCAGCAGATCCTATGGGTTCAGGACGATCTTGCCGGTCAGTGTTCCGCTTCCAGAAAGCGTGTTGTCTTCCTGGAGCTGGTGTGCGGCGGCGGCTTCAGCGAGTGGGAACGTC
>JBLFXD010000272.1:0-8180 GCA_047611045.1 Planctomycetaceae bacterium
ACACCTCAAATCGTGATCAATTCGCCCGAGGCACGCCCCCGCCCGGCTCGGTCCCGATTTCCCACCAGCGCGCTGACCCTCCCCGTGTGAGCCCCACCGCTGCAGAATCCCACCGCTGCAGAATCCCGCTCCCCGACCCAAGCCTCAATCTCATACCCGATACTTCAACGAGCCCCATGACGGCGAAGAACGAATTCAAGCGACAGTTGTTCTGAGTCGTGTCAACATGGTCGTTCAACGCGATGCAGCGAGTTGAGGCGTCTTCGCACGTTTCGCAGAAGATATGAGCGTGGACGCGTCGACAAATTCGTCCAAGGTCTTCGGAAATCACCAAGTCAAACTTCCGCGATTCGACCAGTGCGCTCAAACGAAAATAGTCGTCGCGAACAAGGCTCTCACCACTTCCCTGACTGGCCAGAACAACAACTTCAATTTCACCGTCCCAGTACTTTGCCAGCCATTTGCGATAGAGAGCCTCCTGATCCTGGAGGCTTCGTTCGTCTTGGTGCTCAGTACTGATTCGGCAAACGACGATCACTTGCAGCACGCGTCCGTTCCGGGCAGTCAACGGGGGATTCAACATCATCGCTAAACACCTCACACAAGTCTGTGAGATGCTCGACAAGCCCGGAATTGATTGTCCCATTGGGACATTACAAACGGCCACAAAGGAGAAGGCGTGACTACAGACGACAACCGATGGCTAATCGCTAATTCTTGCCGCACGAGCTCGTTCAACTTTCGGTCGGCATTGGTTTCCTCTGCAGAACGCACCTGGCGTAGATGCTGAAGATTGCCGGCACGAGGTACAGGATCCAGAGCGTCGCCATGGCCAGGCCGAATGAGATGCTGATGGCCATCGGGATGATTACCTGGGCCTGAGTGTTTCGCTCGGCGAGGATTGGTAGCAGGGCGGCGATCGTGGTGATCGATGTCAGCATGACCGGACGAAATCGGCGTCGACCGGATTCGAGCAGCGCGTCGGTTAACTCGGCGCCCTCGGCCAGACGGCGATTGATAAAGTCAACCAGCACGATCGAATCGTTGGCGATGATCCCCGCCAGCGTGACGGCACCGAAGAGACTGAATAAGGTCAGCACCTGCCCCAGCAACAGGTGTCCCAGCACGGCGCCGATCAAACCGAACGGCAGAACAGCGAGAATAATGATCGGCTGAAAGTACGATTTGAATTCCAGAGTCAGCAGGCCGTACATCCCGAACACCGCCAACGCGAATCCGATCATCAGACTGGTGAATGATCGCCGCGTCTGCTCCTGCTGACCTTCCCAGCGTCCGTGAACGGACGGGTGCTGTTGCAGCAGGTCCGCGAGAAATCCCTGCTGAAGATCGTTCACGATATTCAACGCGTTGCCCTGAGTTTCGTCGACGTTGGCGGTAATGGTGACGGCTCGTCGCTGGTCGATGCGTTTGATCGTCGAATAGCCGCGGCGTGCCGTCACATCGGCGAGAACGGGCAGCGGAACTTCTTCGCCATCTTTGGTGCGGACTCGAATCTCGTCCATCTGATGCAGCGATCGGCGTTCATCCTCGGGGTAGCGGACCATTAACTTGACTTCGTGTCGACCGCGCTGAAGTCGCATGACTTCTTCACCGTAGAACGCGGCTCGAACGGTGCGGGCCAGGTCTTCCAGTTGAAGGCCCAGTGCTTCTGCTTCCGGTTTCAATTTGAGCTGCAGCTCCCACTTGCCGGGTCCGCGGCTGTCCTGAATGTCGAACACGCCGGCGTAACTGGCGAGCTGCGTTTTGATTTCTCCGGCGACAGCTTCGAGTTCGGCGATATCCGACCCCAGCAATGACAAATGCACGGGGCTGCCACCGGGCGACTGGTCCAGGCCCCAGAAGACGACGCGTTCGGCTCCTGGAAATTCGCCGGCTTTGTCTCGCCAGCGGGCGACGATTTCCTGGCTGGATGTTGTTTGGAAGACTCGCTTCGGATCGAACTCGACATAGACGTCACCTCGCAGCCGGTCCCGCGAGCCTGATCGACCGACCGATCGAGTTGAAGACGTGACAAGCGTGCGGCCATCCGGGCGCAGGTATTCGTCCTCGACTTCACGGAAGGCAGCGTCGAGCCGTTCGGTCGCTGCGATGACCGTCTCCGGCGGAGTGCCCTTTGGATATTCGACGTACGTGTAGACGAATTCCCAATCCAGACTTGGACTGAATACGAACGGTGTAAAGCCGCTGCGGTACAGGCCGATCGTCAACAACAGCGCCGCGAACGAGCCGCTGAGCACGATCGCCGGATTCGCCAGTGTCCAGCGAAACGATGGTACGTAGAAGCGGTCGATGAAAGCGGTCACGGCTGCCTGCACTCGGCGTTGAAACCGCGGCACGTCGGATTCCCGCTCGGGCAATTTCGCCATCGCCAGATGACACGGCAGAATGAACAACGCTTCGAACAGAGAAATAAGCAACATCGAGATCAGGCCCAATGGCATGACCGCGATCCACTTGCCCATGTCACCGCTGACGTATGCCAGAGGAATGAAAGCGATGACTGTCGTGAGAACGGAATTGATGACCGATGGTGCGACCTCGACCGTGCCGTCGATTGCCGCCTCCAATCCGGACTTTCCCGTCAACCGATGCGCGTAGACGTTTTCCGCGATCACGATGGCATCGTCCACGACGATGCCCAGGGCCATCACAAACGCGAACATCGAATACACGTTTAGCGTCGCGTCAAATATCAGCATGATCGTGCACGTGCCGAAGACCGAAATCGGTATCCCCAGGGCGACCCACGTCGCCAGCCTCAGATCGAGAAACAGACTGAGCACACAAAAGACCAGCAGCAACCCGATGATCCCGTTGCGCGAGACGAGGTCCAGCCGATCGCGAGCCTGCTTGGACCAGTCGCCCCAGACTTTCAGCTTGTAGCCGTCCGGCATCTGCTTCGCGGCGGCGTAGGCGTAGACCTGATCGCGGATCGTCAGCATGTCTTCGTCCGGCGTCATCCGGACCATGATCCACTGGTGATGTCCTCCGTCCAGGCGAAGATAAATTTCGCGGTCGTCAAAGCCGTCCTTCACCGTGCCCAGGTCCCCGACGGTTAGCGACGTCCCGTTCTCATCCGTCAGGACAGGGATCCTGGCGATTTCTCTACCGGTGACATGTTTGTTCGAGGCGCGCAGCAGGACTTCACCGGTCTTCGCTCGGATCGACCCCGCAGGTAATTCCACGTTGCCTCGCCGGACGGCATCGGCAACGTCGCGATGAGTCAGCCCGTACTTGCGAAGCGTGGTCTGCGAGATCTCGATGTCGATCTGATAATTCTTCGCCTGATCCTGGCTGGCGTACGAGACGTCCGGCAGCTGCATCAGGTCTTCGTAAACCTGATCGGTCACTGCACGAAGTTGCAACTCGGCAATCGGATCGTTGTCCGGGTCGCTGCCTTCGGGCGGGATGATCGACACGGAGATGACCGGATTAAATTTAACCGGCAGCTTGACGACGGGTTTCTCGGCTTCGGCAGGAAACGTTGAGATTCGTTCGATTGCTCCGCGAACTTCGTCCAGCACTTTCCCGGGATCATCGACGTCCGTGTCCAGTTCGGCGGTAACTGATCCTCGACCTTCCTGCGCCGACGAAACGACTTTACGAATACCAACGATCGAGCGGATCGCTTCTTCGACTCGCAGACAGATTGCCTGCTCAGTTTCGGCGGGCGAGGCACCCGGATAGCTGACCGACACGGTGATCTCGTCCGCTCGGAACTCAGGAAACCGCTCGCGGCGCAGCTTCATCATGCAGGCGACGCCGGTGACCAGCACGGCGATCATCAGCGTGTTCATGGACGGCGAGTTCCGAATCGCCCACGCGATCACGGGCCTCATGGTGTGCCGCCTTCGTCGCCAACTCGTGCGTCACCAGTCGGTGCGTCTTTCGTCGCGTCGCCCGTTGGGCGGTCTTTGCCGACTTCACGAACGCGGATGCCGTCCAAGGGCGTTGACAGTTGGGTGGTCACGATGCGGTCACCGGGTTTGAGGTCCGTTGAATCGGCACGGACCAGAACGCTGTCCGCCAGCACTTTTGCCGGCTGCACCGAATGGCCTCGCAGGATTCCATCGTCGACTGTCCAGACCTGACCGTTTGGCTGAACTCCGCGAGTGGGGATGATCAGCAACCGAGTTTGCGGCGTGACGTTTAACGTGACGGTCACGTACATCCCGCGCATCAACGTCGGTGGCCCGTCTCCAGCGGATGCTCGAATTGGCTCGGAGACAGCCACTCGACAGGACACCGTCCGAGTCTTTTGATTCACTCCGCGACCGGCGTATCGCGCCAATCGGCCTTTCCAGTGAAACTGTCGGCCGGCCACGTCTCCGACGACGACCGCATCGACCGCTGGGATCTCAAACAACTTTCCGATATCGACATTTGCCGTATCAACGAATTCGCCATGTGAGGATTCTTCGTCACCGACGCCATCACCGTCCACGTTTGAATCCCACAGCCAGTACAGATCGTCCATGCGCAGGCTGCATTCGACATCGACGGCGGAAGTGTCCTCCAGTTTCAGCAGCATGTCGCCGGTTTGAACGTAGTTGCCCTGCTCGACTTCGACGGCCGTAATCACTCCCGTGAACGGTGCGACAATCTGTGTGCGGTCGAGATTCAACTGAGCCTCTCGCTGCTTAAGCGTCGTCAACTTTCGCTGAGCCTGCAGACGTTGACGCTGGACCGGGATCAGGTTGCTCTGATTCAGCAACACCGTCAAAACGTTGCGCGCCTGCAATTCCGCCCGTTCGACTGCTTCCAGGTCGGCATCGGTGGCGGCGTTCTTCAGAGCGAGCCCTTTGAGACGCGTCGAAGCAGCGGTTGCGATTTCCGCTTCCCGTTCCGCCAGTTTGATCAACGAGTTCGTTCCCTGTTCCCGTGTTGCCAGCTGCTGGATGTCCGCCTCGACCTGCTGCAGTTCGCTGTCCAGTTGCCCGACGAGCAATTCGAATCGGTCTGGATCGATCTGGATGAGCGGCGAGCCTCGACGGACGTAACGTCCGCTTTCAATCGAGTCCCCTTTGAATCTTACGGCGCCGGCGACTTCAGCAGACAGAGTCACTTCGCGGCGAGGAACTACGTTTCCGCTGACCTGAATCGGGAAACTCGTCGCGCTGTTCTGCAGCGGAATCGTTTCAACCAGCAGCGGAGGAGGCTGTATGGCAACTCGCTCGGGCGGCTCGTCTTTCGTACTCAGCCAGACCAGACCGCCCGCACCGACTGCGACGATCAGAACCGGCAGGACGAGTTGGGAAACAAGCCGTTGAAACATCATTTGCCATTGTACGGGATTGCGTGGTCCGTGTTTCGCCCGCCAGTGATGAGCAGTTCTGCATTCCGAAATCGCCTGCTGCGATTACATGACAAAGCTCGTCCGACAAGGCCACTGGGGCTTACTTCCATACTACCGCCGTGAACCTGCTTTGCCATCGTGAGCCCAGCAAAACAAATCTCATCGTCGTATTCTCGACGGGCATGCGACTTCAGCGCGGAATCGAACACGCTCCTTACTTTCCCGGTCCGTCTGACTGCACATAGGCCAACAGATCGCGAATCTGTTGATCGGTCAATTCGTCAAGCAGCTTTTCCGGCATGAGTGACACTGTCGATTCTCGCAGCTCTTCGAGAGCCGAGCGGTTGAGTACCGTGCGTTTATTCTTCGCATCGAGCAGCGTGATTGTTTCGGCGTTTGAGTCTGCCAGCAGTCCTGTCAGCACTCGACCGCTCGTCGTGACCGCAATGTGCGAAATGTATTGCGGCCGAATCTCCGAGCTGGGATCGACGATGTTGCGAATCAGTTTCAATCGATCTTTGCGTTCGGCGCCAGTCAGGTCCGGACCGACAACCGTTCCTTTGCCATGCAGTTTGTGGCAAGCGGCACACGTCTTTTCGTAGATCAACAATCCGCGAGCGGCATCGCCTTTCGCCCGTCGGAGCAACTGCGTGACTGCGCTGATGCGGCCCTGCTTCTGCAGCGGTGGTTCCGGCTGAACGCGTCCCCACGTTTGGGTGACTCGATTGCGAAGTCCCTCGTCGTCGTGAACGAGCAGTTGTCGCACCTGGTCCAAGGTTACGGCCTTCGCGTCAATCTCCTTTTTCTCGATCGCCGCGAGCAACTCCAATGCCCAGGCGGGACGACCGCAGAGCAGGTCAATGGCTCGAGTCCTGGTGGCGGGTTTGAGAGCCGAGTACGTCGAACGAACTTTTCGGGCGATGCGTTGGTTGTCGAAATACGCGAGTGCCGAAAGCGCGGCATCCAGAATCGGTTGCGCTTCGTCGCGACCGACCAATTGCAGTAAGAGGTCCACCGCCTCAGCGGCTCCCGCTTCGCCTGCTGCGCGAATAATTTCAACTCGCACCTTCGCGGGTGCTGATGGATCTTCAATCAGACGAAACGCCGGGCCAAGGGGACCGCCCATTCGTAGTGCGAGTTGTACGGCTCTTGAGTCCGCCGGTCTGGATCTCAGAATGTCGGCCAACGACGTCTTCAATGATGCCGGGACGCTTTCGAAGCGACGGCCCGAACTGGCTTCGACCATGCCCTGCAAAACAAGATCAACGTCGCCTTCGGTTCGGGCAAGAGCGAGGAATTGTGCACAGGCGGCGTATCCGGATTCCGTGCCTTCAGCGGCCAGGCGGCGAGCGAGTCGGCTGACGAGTCGGCTGACGAGGAACTCCTTTGCGATGGGCAGTTGCCAGACATCAGATGATTCAAACAGACGCAGAACGGCGGACGTGTCCGAGATCGCTTTGTCTTCGATCGCCCACCACAGCAGCAGCGGCATGTGCGCATCGTTCACGTCCTCATCGTGACCAATCAACGCGGCGACGATCGGCATAGCGGCATCGGCCGACAGTCGTTTCGCCGTGCAGGCCAGCTGGCTGCGAACAACGACGCTCGCTTCGTCACGTGCAAGCATCACAAGTTTTGGTTGAAGACGTTTGGAGACGGTCTTCGCATCGCCCAGCAGACGCACCGTCCATGCGCGAACGTACTCGTGCGGACTGTTCAATGTCTTCTCGGCAAGCGCGTCGTCGAAACCGTCGCTCACATAGATGGACCACAGAGCCTGCAACGCCAGCCGTTGGTCGCTGCTGTCAAGTAGCTTCTCCAGGGCAGGGACGATCGCCTGATCGCGTCGTTCTGCAAACAGTCGTCGTGTCTGGCGTGCGTACCAGTCGTTGGGATGTGACAGCAGCTTGATCAACTCGGCATTGGTCTGTTTGCTCAGATCAAAATGGTCGGCGGCGATTGGTTTGACACCCGCAGGAGCAACTCGCCAGACGCGACCGTCGACAGGACGAAACCAGATATCGCTGGTCGTGACGAAGTCGCCCGCCGCGCGCGTGGCGAATGTCGAGCCGACCACTTCAACGGTACTCCAACGACTGGCGCTGTGGCGAGTGTTCGGCGCGATGCAGTGACCGTTAAATCGTTCGGGAAACGCACCGCCCTGATACAGCACAAATCCTCCGGTGAGACTGTCGCCGGCATAGCCATGATGTTTGACGGGCCTGAAGTAGCCGTAAGAGTGAGGATTGTGCAGCGGTCCGTGCTTGCCGAATCCTTTGACGTAGTACGCTCCCTGAACGTGGTGAACGAGCGGCTCGACTGTATTGCCGCCGGCGAAGAGGTTGCCAAACCGGTCGAAGTCGATTCCCCAGGTGTTCCCGCCTCCTTCGGCAAATAGTTCGAATTCTTTGGTGCGCGGATGGTAACGCCAAACGCCCTGCTGAAATTCGATACCTCGAATCTCGGCCGTCGCCGTACTTCCCTGCGCGCCGTAGAGCCAGCCGTCGGGACCCCAGGTCAGCGAATTGGCGAACGCGTGCGCGTCGTCCATTCCGAAACCCGTCAGCAGAACTTCGGGGTCGCCATCAGGACGATCGTCCTGATTTCGGTCAGCGTAGAAAAGTAGATATGGCGACTGAACGACGAAGACGCCGCCATGTCCGATCGCCATTCCCGATGCGAGATTAAGATCAGAAAGAAAATGCTTGACGACGTCGGCACGACCATCGCCGTTTGAGTCTTCGTAGATTGAAATGCGGTCGTTGCCCTTCGGGCCTTTGGGAGGCGGATCGGGAATTCTGTCGTACTTTGTTCTTAGCCAGTTATCGACCCGCACCGGCGTCAAGCCGTTGGGATTTGGAAA
>JBLFXD010000273.1:0-8151 GCA_047611045.1 Planctomycetaceae bacterium
CGAACTGCCGGTTGCCGCTTTCTTCTTTGTTGCTTTCTTCTTCGCCACGCCGCAGCCGCCTCCATTCGTCCGGGATGGGGTCCGTTTCGCGTTAATTCACCTTCTGTCACGCACAGAAGGGCCGAAATCCGACAGCATTCTCGCTCACAGCGGGCGGCAGTGGATTCAGGAGAGTGTGCTCGTCTGGGTAAAAACGCGCACGGACGCGGGTACGATAACACAGTCGCCGCAGGAGTCGACGCAGTGGCGATATCGCCTTTTGCGGCTGTTCAACAGGCCACAGACTGATGCGTGACCCTGCTGAGTCGCTAAATTGCCGAGTCTTCAGCCAACTGGCGAAACTGCATCAGATTCTCGGGCCACGTGTCTGCAGGCCGGCGAATCGAACTCACAATGACAGAATCTCGATAGTTCCTCAGGACAGATTTGCGATGAAAGTTTTATCCGGCATTCAGCCGACCGGCCGATTTCACTGGGGCAACTATTTCGGAGCCATCCGGCAGTACATCGATCTGCAGGACAATGAGCAGGCGTTTTATTTCATCGCCGACTACCACGCTCTCACAACGGTCCGAGAGCCGGAAGTTCTGAAAGGCTATGTCCGCGACGCAGCTCTTGACCTGCTGGCTCTCGGCCTGAAGCCGGAGCAGGCGACGCTGTTTCGACAGTCGGACGTGCCGGAAGTCACCGAGCTGACCTGGCTGCTGATGACCGTCACGCAGATGCACCTGCTCGAAAAGTGCCACGCGTATAAGGACAAGAAGGCAAAGGGAATTGCCGCCGACGCCGGGCTGTTCACGTATCCGGTTCTGATGGCTGCGGACATTCTGCTTTACGACAGCGACACCGTGCCGGTCGGGCTGGACCAGGTTCAGCACATCGAGGTCACTCGGGACATCGCTTCGCGCTTCAACAATATTTACGGCGTCGAAGCTCTCAAACTTCCAAACGCCAAGGTCGTCGAATCCGCTGCCAAAGTCCCAGGCACGGACGGCGAAAAAATGTCGAAGAGCTACGACAACACGATCGAGCTGTTCGACACGCCGAAGCGGATCAGGAAGAAAATCAACTCGGTGAAGACGGATTCGAGCGGCGTCGAGGATCCCAAGACTCCCGAAACCTGCGCGGTCTTCGACCTCTACAAACTGTTCGCCACCGAGGATCAGCAGGCGGAACTCGCCGAACGCTACCGAGCCGGCGGCATGGGTTACGGCGAAGCCAAAAAACTCGTTAACGAAGCCGCGACCGAACATTTTGCCGAAGCTCGCGAGCGTCGAGAAAAGCTCGAACAAAACCCCGACACACTGGAAGACATCCTTCAGGACGGAGCGGCGCGAGCGCGAGCCGTCGGTCGTGAAGTCCTCGACCGAGTCCGTTCAGCCTGCGGTTTGTGACGCTGGAATTCCTCAATTTGTGAAAGCATTCAAATGGAAACGGGCATCAAACAGCTTCTGCTTCCTGGCAGGCTCTTGCTGACTTTTGGACTACTTCTCTTTCTATTCGCGGCCTCGCAGAACGCCGCAATTGTCGGTTGCGATCCTCTGATCGCAGGTGCGATCCTGATTGCCGGAGTGAAAATCAGCTACTCAATTGATCAATTCAGGAAGGCTTTTGAAGATCGTCACGCAGGCTGATCCATGTTGCTACAAGATTGAGACCATTATGAAGCGCCTTGCACTAACCATCTGCTGTCTGACTTATGTCTGCCAAGTCAGCTCATCCTTCGCGGCGGACAAGACGCAACGCATCCTTCTGATCGGGCAGGCGCCGGATGGGCATCCGCCGGGGACTCATGAGTATCGTGCGGCGGCGAGTTTGTTTTCGAAGATGCTCGCGCCGATGGATCGGCTGCAGACGATTTCTGTGTCGGCGGACGGTGACTGGTCGGAAGGTCCGGAGCTGCTCGACGGAGCGGACGCTGCTGTCGTCTTTGTTTCTGAGGGGGCGAAGTGGTTGCAGGGTGATGCCAAACGACTGGCGGCATTTCAGGCCTTGGCCAAACGCGGCGGCGGGCTGATTTGTCTGCACTGGGGCATGGGCACTCGGGAGGCAAAGTTTATCCCGGCGTGGGTCGATCTATTTGGAGGCTGCCATGGCGGACCGGATCGGCGCTACAAAGTGGCCGATGTGAAAACGCAGCTCGCGACGCCGAGCCATCCGATTCTACGAGGCGTCAGCCCGATCGAGGTTCACGAAGAATTCTACTTCAAACTGAAATGGGCTCAGTCGGCGGAGCAGATCACGCCGCTGATCAAGGTACGGATCGAGGAAGAAGATCACACGGTTGGATGGGCGTGGGAGCGTCCCGACGGCGGGCGATCGTTCGGCTTCAGCGGTTTGCACTTTCACGAGAACTGGAAACTCGAGTCGTATCAGCGAATGCTGGCTCAGTCAGTTCGCTGGGTTCTGAAACGCGAAATCCCCAAAGCCGGCGTCCGCGTGAATCTCAAACCCGCAGACTTTGTCCCGCCCCCGCAGCCTGACTACAAGAAGTAGGCGGAGTAGGGCAGGTACCGCCTCAAACACAGCCAGTTGAAGCTCTGACAGGGTCTCGGTACGCTCTCCGAAGACTGTTTGATTTACTCAATTGCGGTCTGCCAGGTGGCGGAATTCGCTCAGAAATAAACACATCGAAAACGGCAAGGAACGAGTCATGGGACTGTTTACTGGCAAAAAGGGCATGGTTTTCGGGATTGCGAACGACCGGTCAATCGCCTGGGCGATCACGCAGCAACTGGCGGCTGAAGGTGCCGAAATGGGATTCACTCATCTGCCTGACCGAGATCCGGAACGGCCGAAAGCCGAACGCAAACTCCGGAAACTGGTCGATCCGTTGGGTGCCAAAGTTGTCACGTCCTGCGACGTCACCGACGATGCCGACCTCGACAAGGCCTTCGCGTTGGCGAAAGAGGCTTTTGGTGAACTGGACTTCGTCGTTCATTCGATCGCTTACGCCCCGATTGAAGACATCAAAGGCCCGGTTTACGCCTGCAGCCGCGACGGCTTCAAGCTGTCGATGGAAATCTCCTGCTACAGCCTGATTTCGCTGGCTTCGCGAGCCAAAGAGCTGATGCCCAACGGCGGGAGTATTCTGACACTGACGTATCTGGGCGGCGAAGCGGTCATCCCCGGCTACAACATTATGGGGCTGTGCAAGTCGGCTCTGGAGACGTCGGTCAAGTATCTGGCTCACGAGCTGGGTTCGGAAAGCAACATCCGAGTCAACGCGGTCAGTGCCGGTCCGATCAAGACGCTGGCCGCCAGTGCGGTCAGCGATCAGAGCAAAATGGACGACCTGTACACGGCGATGTCGCCTCTGAGACGGCCCGTCGATCGCGAAGAAGTCGGCAAATCGGCCATGTTTCTGCTGAGCGATCTCGCCAGCGGAATCACCGGCGAGAACGTCCATGTTGACTGCGGATACCACGTCATGGGTGCTCCTGTCGAAGAAGCCGCGAAGGGCTCAGACGAGTAAATCGCTCGTCTTCGGCGACATTTCGACGCGGCCAGACTGCTTTAGAGATCGGATTCTGAGGCGGTAAAGGTCCGCGCGTTGTTCACAGGTCGTTTTTTGCCGCTAGAATGTGCGGCCTTTCCGGGGTCCGGGGAATATCCCGACCCCACGATCTGGACGACCAGCCCGGAAGCCTGTTGATAATAGACCTGCCGCGATCGAGCCCCGCGCAGCTGGTCTCTGCTTCCCGGCGAAAGGACGACGATGAGCGAAAAGCTAGAGAAGAAGATTTTCGAGAAGCCGGAAGATCTCAAACGCCACGAAGCGTACGTTGCCTGGCTCCGCGAGAACGATGGCGACGCGCGAGCTGACCTGATCGAAGTGCAGGTCACTCTGGAGAATCAGAAGCTCAATCGCGAAAAGCGATTCGAACTCGAACTCCAGGAACGCCGGATTCTGAATGAGCACGGTCGGGAATGGATCGGGCCGCTGGCCGACTTCATGATGATGCGCGATATCCCGGGCCGCCCGTTTCAGACGAAGCCTGCCTGCGAGATCGAATGGTACCGCGGCTGGGTCTACGGTCTGACTCTGGACGAGCTGACTCTGAAACTGTCCAAAGTCCTGCTGCATGCTCCGGAACTTCGATTGTTCCGCAAGCTGACGCTGATCGATCCGGTCAACGCGTCGTGCGACTATCTCCATGAATGGGGCCTGCTCGACAAGATCAGTTACCTCGACATCAGCTATGGTCGAATCACCGACAAAGGGGCACTGACGCTGGGAGCCGACCGGTCGCTCAAGAAGCTCAAGACCGTCGACATGACCGGCAACCAGATCGCTGAAGAAGGTTTGGACGCGATTCGGAAGAACTTTCCGAAGGTGCAGATCGACGACCAAAACCCGATCATCATCAAACGCGACGAAGAACCAGAAGAAGTCGAGGTGACGAAGAAGAAGAAAAGCGACGAAGAAGAGGAAGAATGATCTGGTCGGACCGTCCTGTTGATGGACGATCCTGATTCCGTCATCCGAGCTACCGCGCCTTCGACCGAACATTCCGGAGCTTCAACATGGCACTTCGTGACCTGCTGCGATTCTCGTTGGTTCTGTTCGTTTTCACTTCTGCCGCGTGGACCTTCGCTGACGAACCAGCGAAGGAAAGCTACGTTCCGAAAGCACCACTGAAGAAACTCGATCTTCAGGACGGTGACAGTTTCGTTTTCCTCGGCGACAGCATCACTCATCAGTGCCTCTACACGCAGTACGTTGAAGACTTTTTCTACCAACGGATGCCGCACATCCGGCTGAAGTTTCACAACTCCGGAGTCGGCGGCGCGCGAGCCTGGGACGCGCTGGCTCGATTCGACGAAGACGTCGCCGCGTACAAACCAAAGTACGTCAGCATTCTGCTCGGAATGAACGACGGAACCTATCAATCGTTCGACCAGGCGACGTTCGACGCTTACCACCGCGACATGACAACCATCGTCGAGAAGATCGTCGCGACCGGTGCAACGCCGCTTCTGATGACGCCGACAATGTACGACTCGCGAGCGTCTCGCCTGTTCCCTCGAAAAGGCCGCACTTATTCCGACGGACTTTTGACACAGTACAACGCCGTGTTGACTTACTACGGAACATGGCTTCGAGGAGTTGCTACTGAAAACGGCTACGGCTTTGTCGATATGTGGGGACCGCTTAACAACCTCACAATCGCTGCTCGAAAAACGGACCCCAGTTTCACGATCATCAAAGACGCCGTTCATCCGGATGCTCCAGGCCAGGCGGTGATGGCCGTCGCGATGATCGACGATCTTGGCCTGAAGGCTCCGCTTTCAAACATCCGCCTTCAACTGAACGGAAAAGACTCGCCCAAAGTTACTTCGATGGGTGGAATTATTTCTGATCCGAAACACACCCCAAATGGCGTCGAATTTGCGTGGCTGGCGAAGGGCCTGCCCTGGGTATTGCCGGAAGAAGCCGCCATCGGAGTCAACCTGACAAAGCTCGGTCACAAAAACAGTCGGGAAGGTTTCGAAGTTCATGGCCTGACCGCAGGTCGATACGAGTTGTCGATCGACGGAACTGTGGTCGGAACATGGGGCTCCGAACAGCTTTCTCGGCACGTCGAACTTCAGGCCAACGACAAGACACCTCAGTATCAGCAGGCGTTGAAAGTCGCTCACCTGAATCGAGACCGAAACAGCGGCTCGGTTCGAAATCTTCGAAACGAGTGGCGAGTTTTCCAGCGTTACGCCCGCGACAATCGCGATGCGAAGACTGATGCCGATCGAGAGAGCGTTGCACAGTGGAAAAAGCGTCTCGAAGGCCTGTCGGAACGAGTCGCCGGGCACGCGGCCGAGGCAAAAAAGATCGAGGATCAGATCTTTGAGGTTAACCAACCTGTCTCAAGAAAGTATGTTCTGACACGGGTTGTCGCTCCGGCAAAAAAACCTGCCACAAACTAGCGACGACTCAAGCATTCGCCGCGGGCAATTCTGTTCGTGGCGCGAGAACTGCAAAGTCTGCACGGAGGCGGACATGAAATCTCGATTACCGGTAGTTGGCTGCTGTCTTCTCACCACTTTGCTAATCGGCATGTGGCTCGGCCAGTTGCTGCCGTTGAACCGCGAAGTCGACGAAGAGATCGCCGAACGATCGAGCGTCTCGCCCTTTAACTCGGACGGCTGGCAATTGGCTTCCGGGCAGGACTCAGGGCCGGTCGCGACTCTGCAAACGGGGTCGCCGTTCGAGTCTGCTCCGTTTTCAGGCCATCCGGCAACCAGCTCATTTCGCAGTGAAGCGACGGAATCCGCCGAGACACCCGTTGGGCCGGACGTCGCGTACTTTCCGGAAGTGATCACGGAAACCGCTGCCGTGACCGGTGCTCAAACTTCCGCAACAGTGGAAGATGCTCACGCCGAGCAACCCTCGCCCTCAACCAATCCGCTCTCCAGGGAGGACGCCGCCGTCTGGAACGCGGAGCTGAAAGACCTGCCACCAAATCAGGCGGCAGAGATCCTCAGACTCCGACAACAGCTGGGTTCGGTCGCTTCCGAATCGCTGGGACTTTCGTTTCCTGAAATATCTGCAGCCGAGAATACCGAGCCACCGGGTCTGTTCCCCGAGCTTGCAGCGGGTGACGCCCGACCGATTCCGGTGAATCTCCCATCGACAACAGACTCAGAGGTAATGCTTGTCAGTGCTGCCGACGAACCTGCGATCGTGAAGCAAGTTCGCGAAGAAGCGGACCGTGTCTACGCGGAAAGTCAGGCCAATCAGAAGACGATCGGCTTCAAGCGAACGCAGATCGTCCTGCTGAATGTCTCAACCTCTGCCCCGTCCGATGCTGCGGGCGTCACAGACAAGCCGACCGCCGAATCAAAAATTCAAACCGTTGGCGATGAGTCTGCACCAAAGCAAACTCAATCACCGGTTATTCATTGGCTGACGCGGCTCGATCTGCGACCCGGCGAGATGAGGCAAACTGGCAATCCGCTTGACCTGATGATCAACGGTCCGGGTTGGCTGCAAGTTGAACGGAACGGCCGACACGAATTCGTGCGTTCGGGCATGCTCGGTTTCAGAAAAGATGGCCGGTTGGGAATTCATACGGGCGCCGGGCTGTTGCCGATCGTCCCGGCGATCCAGTTTCCTGTCGAGCGGCAGCGAATTGTCATCGCCGAATCGGGCGATATCTATTCTGAGACCGCTGCCGGTCATGAAAAGGTCGACGGGCAACTCGTTTCCGTCAATTTTCGTGACGCATCGGCTTTGAAACGAACGCCCGCCGGGACCTACGCCGCGACCGATGATTCGGGACCAGCGTTGGCTACTCGACCGGGCTTCGCCATGTTTCTGCAGGCAGTTCTGGAAGAATCAAACGTCGACATCGAGACGGAATTGGCCGACGCCATGCGTCTGAAGGCGATCGCTGGCCAGCTTGCGAAACAACCGTAAGCCAGCAGCCCCGTTACACCGAGCGTCGCCACATCGCGCCGCCGGCCAGCAGGCTGATCACCGAGCCGGCTGCCAGCATTCCGCCGCCGACTGTGTCTGAAGGGGTGAATCCCTGACGAGCATGCAGGCCCGGGATTCTGTGCAAAGTATTGAAGCCTGCCTCTTCGATTTTGCTGAGTTGAAGAAGCGGAAGGGAGCGATCGTCTGGGTAGATCACGATCTTTTCAGTCAACAGAACGACCGCGCCGCACAGCAGCAACGTCAGGCCGATCGAGAACGAGATCGAGTAAAGGAAACGCATCGTTCGCATGGCCGAAGACTTTCTCACCGAAATGACGAACGATTACGTTTAGAACCTGTCCAAAATAAATTCCGTCTTTTGGGTAGCTCGACTCTCTGAGTCGAATCCTCACAAACGGTCCCGACTCGGAGAGTCAGGCTACGGAATCACGGTTTTGTTTGTGGACAAGTCCTTAGGCCAAAGAACGTCGTCGATGCGTCAAAAGTTCGCGGGAGCTGACGGAGCAGCCGATCCCGGCTTCTTATCGAAGATCGTCCAGATCGTTGCCGTGTTGTTCAGTTCTTTGATCACGTTTTGCGCGGCGTCGCGGCGAGCTTCTGACTGCAGTTTGTTGTTGATCTTGTTCTGGACATCTTCGAACGGCACATAGCCAGCGTCGCGGCGTTCGACGACTTTGACCAGAACGAACGCCGAATCGGATTCTAGAGGTTGG
>JBLFXD010000274.1:0-8141 GCA_047611045.1 Planctomycetaceae bacterium
TCCCCTGGCCATCTCCGGCTAACCCTTTCCCCTCCCAATCAATTCATACCTGGCAGAACGCTGATGCGCCTCGACAGGCGGATTGTCGACGTGTTCTGCGCGAGACGTTTTCGTGGCTGACGAACCTGACAATGACGCCGAGGCGACCCAAGTGGAATCCTCAGGCGGATCAAAGAAGAAGCTCATCATCATCGTGGCCTTGCTGGCTGTGGTGGGAGGTGGCGGCGCCTTCTTCATGCTTTCGGGCGAAGAGGAAACTCCAGCGGATCGACTCGCGCGAGCCCTCGAACTGATCGACAAGCGGGAAACCAACTGGCAGATTCGCCAGGCAATGGAGATTGTCGAAGAGCTCGATGAATTGAAGTATGTCGATCCCGATTTCCCATCCGGCCAGCATTATGTGCGCGGGATGGCTTCGTTCTACGACGGTCGAGAATTTACCGGGCGGGAGCAGCAGGAACGCTACCTGAAGGCGATCGAGAATTTTGAGTTCGCGGCGCCTCGGGGCATGCCGGACGAGCGACGCGGTGAGATGATGTGGGCGCTGGGCGTCGCACTTCAAACCGTCAGTCTTCCCACAAAGGCTCGCGAGATTCTGGAAGAGTCCTTGAAGAACTATCCGGAAGGGAGTGTCGAGGCATCGATTCTGCTCATGGAGAATTATCTCGATCTGCAGACAGAGCAAAGTCTCAAGGACGCGTTGGCTCATAGTGACGCGCTGCCAGATCGGGGCAAGATGACCGATGAACAAGCCGCTCACGCGACTTTGTTACGGACAAACATCCTCGAGAAACTTGGCAGGACCGAAGAGGCGACTGCGACGCTTGAAAACGTCGACACCGGCGCCAATGCCGAGCAGGAAAGAGTCATCACGTTGGCCAAGATTGCGATGTCAAAAGGCCAGACGTTGCTCGGCAAACAGACGCCGGACGGGCCACCGCCGCTGACAGCTAAGCAGTCTTCCGAAAATAAACAGCTCCTGGCAGTCGCCAACGAAAAGTTTCTCGAAGCACAAACTCTGTTGATGCCGCTGATCGATGACAACAACCACACGATGTACGCGAGTCAGGCGTCGTTTCTCAACGCACACTGTTCTGAGCTGATGGGCAAACCGGAATCAGCGATTAACTATTATCAGCGGACAGCTCGACGATTCGCTGAGACTGATGAATGGCTGGCTTCACAGCTCCGAATGGCGAGTCTGCTCCGCAAGGCAGGACGTGACGAAGAAGCCGTGACTGCCTATCGGCAGGTGTTGCGAGCGATTGTTCGTCCGCAGGATTTTCGAAATCGATGGCTGACTATCGATCAGTTCAGAGATCTCATTCTGCTGGCGTGGAGCGACTGGGTTGAGAAGAAGAAGTTCGAGCGTGCTTTAGCTCTAACACGAGTCATGCCACCACTGATCGACCGGATTCGGTCTCTTGAGCTGATGGCTCAAACCAGTCAGCAGTGGGCCGTCACGGCACAGGCCGAAGCGGATGCGGCGACCTTCAAAGTCAGACAGGAACTGTTAGCTGACGTGCGAAAACGCTGGATAGAAAGCGGCAATTCGCATGCTTCTCTGGCGAATGCGACCCGGACGGAAGCTGAGTATCCTGACACTGTTTGGACGAGCGCCGAAGATTACGGTCGCGGTTACGCCTTGAAGGAAGCGTTGGCTCAGGCGGACGAGTTCATCCGAGCCGATCCACCACGAGGCGTACCGAAGGCCCGTGTATTTCGTGGGCGAATGTTGATGAATCTGAATCGGCTGAACGAGGCACTCGCAAGCTTTCGGAGCGTTGAGATTGACATGCCGACAGACCCATTCGTCTACGAAGCCAGTTATCGATCGGGACTTTGCCAGCTTGAGCAGGATCGTCCGGACGATGCGGAGCGGACGTGGCGAGCGATGCTGACGTCAGACGATCTTGAGCCGGACGCTGAGGAATGGCGACTCGCGAAGTTCGCGCTCGGGCAGCTGCTGGCTCGCCGGGCAGCTAACGAATTTCGAAAGTCCGTGCCTGCCGACAATGCCGAGCCGACCAAAGAGCAACTGACGCAACGGCAGAAAGCGTATGCTCAATGGAAGGAAGCAATTCGATACCTGGACGAGTACCTGGGTCGGTACCCCGATACCGAAGAACGTATTCCGGCGCGCTATCTTCTGGCGAAGTCGCTGCAGTCATCCGCCGCGGAAATTAGGGAAAACCTGACAGACTCCATGCCGGTTAACGCTCGGAAGGAGCTGTTTCTCGAACTGTCGCACACGCTGAATCGGGCCGGTGACGAGTATCGAGCTTTGCAAC
The DNA here is from genome assembly GCA_047611045.1 of Planctomycetaceae bacterium. Lineage (GTDB taxonomy): Bacteria > Planctomycetota > Planctomycetia > Planctomycetales > Planctomycetaceae > JABMPE01. The sequence goes on from JBLFXD010000274.1 coordinate 2,292, forward strand.
AGTCTCTGCAGGCATTGCAGGTGACAGGCATGCTCGACGACTACGGCCAGGAAATGTACCGGACGACGTTCATGGCGATTCCAGAAACGCAATTCGAACAGGAACGCTATGCCGACGCGGTGGCCGGTTTTCGCCTGGTTACCAGCCGTTTCGCCGATCACGTTTCGACGTTACCGGCTTACGTGCAGATGTCCCGCTGCTATTCGCGACTTGAAAAACCCGACGAAGCCCGGCGGCAGCTCGTACAGGCGCGAGTCGTGCTGAGTCGACTTCCTGATGAAGCCTTCGGCTCGCCTTCAACCGGACAAACCCGAGAGCAGTGGAGCGAATGGATCGAGTGGGCTCGCGAAATTCACGACAGGCAGTACCCGCAGGTTACAGACGCCTCATGACAGCTTGCGGCCCGAGTGCTCAATTCATTCAAACCAACGACTGAAAGTTCAACAGATCTGACACGGAACGCAAAGTTCAGCCATGACGACCGCGACTCAACAACCTGAATCAAAACCGCAGCCGAACCTGCTCGACGTGCTCCAGCGACGGCGCGAATATTGCCGCGCGATGCTGGAGCTGTCGCGCCGGCAGGCTGGACTGATCGATGACGGAAACTTCACAGAACTGCTGCAACTGATCGCGCAGAAGCAGCGAGTTCTGGAAGAGCTCGCGGAACTCGGTCGGTCCTTCGGCGGGATCGTAGATTTCTGGAAGTCGGTCCGAGATCGGCTGGCGGCGGACGTTCGGTCACAGTGTCAGTCGGCGATCGACGATGCGGAATCGTTGCTGGCCGAATCGATGGCTCTGGAAAAACAGGGAACTACGGTACTCACTCAACGACGCGATGAAACACAAGGACGTCTGAAGGAAATCGGCGAGTCGGTCAACGGTTTACCCGGAGGCGGTCACGGCAGCGGACCTCGTCCACGGTTTCTTGATGCGAGCCGTTAATCGCGGAATTACCAGTCGCGGAGCCCACGGTTCCGCAGGGAGTCTTCGGACATGATCAATTCATTCATTCGGCCACCAACGGTGCCGTTGCTCAAGCAGGTAGCGCAGTTCAACGAGCGGCGGCAACAGGTGCTGACAGCCAATATTGCCAAAATTGACACGCCCGATTACAAGACTCGGGATCTACCGGTCGAAGCCTTTCAGGAAGCGATGAAAAAGGCGGTCCGGCAGCTCAAATCCCCCTCGCAGCACACATCTCAAAGCATTTCCTCGCTACTCCCCATCGAATTCCCATCCACTCTGATGACTCGTGAACCGGCCGTCGACGACCTGTTTACCGAGGAACTCTTCCACTCTCAGCAACTCCCCTCCCACTCACTCGGTTTGCAGGACAACGGCAAACGCAACATCGAGCACGAAGTCATGGAGATGACTCGGACTTTGATGATGCAAAGCTATGCCATGCAGATGATGACCTCTCAATACGACCTTCTCGAATCTGTGATCTCCGGACAGGCATAAACCGATTCCCGGCGGATTGCCGTTCGAATCACTGATTCAATCCACACTCAATCTGCGTAGTTAAGACATCGACAGCCGCCTCGGATAAGGAAGTCCTTGACATGCTTCGTACCCTCGACATCAGCCGCAGCGCGCTCGTCGCCCAGCGCGAACGCATGAACGTCATCGCTGGCAACATTGCCAACGCACAGACGACCCATAACGCGAAAGGCGAACGCGAGCCGTTCCAGCGCCGCTACATCGAATTCTTTTCGGAGAGTACGCACGGCAAAAAGGGACCGAGCGAAGTCGGCTTTCGAGTCCACGTCGATCAGTCAGCCAACCCGCGTCTCGTGTCTGATCCGGGACATCCGGACGCGGATCCGGAGACGGGTATGGTCGAGTATCCCGAAATTAATCTGATGAACGAATTCGCGGACGCGATACTCGCCAGCCGAGCGTACGAAGCCAACACCTCGGCCATTCAGATGACGCGCCAGATGGCCGAACAAACGTTGCGACTACTGCAGTAATCAAACTTTGAATTTTCAACTCCCCATGGAGTCTTCACATGTCACAGATCAACGGACTGGGATCGCCGCTCGGCGTGTCTGATCCTCTGTCTCTGATGAAGACTCTGTCGTCTAACTCGACGGGTGAAGTCAGTGGGCCTTCCTTTCAGAAACTAATGCTGAACTCGATGAGCGAAGTCGCCGGTCTGGAGCACGCCGCTCAAACAACAATCGGAGACAACCTTGCCGGCAGCGACATCACACTCGCGGAATCAGTCATCGCCATTCGCGAAGCGGAACTTGCAACGCGACTGATGCTGCAGGTTCAGAGAAAAGTCGTCGACGCCTGGAAAGAACTCAAGAACATGCAGATGTAACTGTCGGATTTTAATTTTCGCAATCTGCATTCCTTTTCCTCAATCAGCGTGATCAATGGCCGAATTCATCAACAAAATCCGCTCTCAGTTCAACGCTCTGTTCGGCGACATGCAGCCCCACCAGAAGATGACTCTGGTGGCGCTCGGTCTGATGGTCATGGTGCCGTTCGGGATTCTGATCTTTGGCGGCGAAGAAGGCGGCACGACTCCTCTGCAATACGGAGCCGCGTTCGACAGCGAAGTGCGTGCCCAGGCCGAGCAGGCGTTGCTGGACCGAGGCTTCAACGATTTTCAGACGGTCGGAGGTCGCATCCTGGTCCCGTCTTCGAAAGTTGACGAGTACAACGGCGCGCTGATGGCGGCGGGGATCAGCTCGCCACACGCGTACGACGAACTGGAGTCCGCTCTTAAACAAGTCAACCCTTTCACTCCGCAGAACCAGTTCGCCGCTCTGATGGACATGCAGCTTTCCAAGAAAATTCGCAACAACCTGCGAGCGATCGACGGAATCCGGGATGCTCAGGTCATCTGGTCGCGACCTGAAGGTAAGTCACGATGGAGCAGAACCGGCGGCGTGAAAGCTTCCGTTCACGTGACTCCTGACGGCGGCCGGGAACTTCCTCGTCGGCTGGTCGAGTCGCTTCGTCACTCAGTCGCGACGATGGTGCCGGATCTGGAACGGGACAATGTGGTCGTCATCGATCGTTCGACCGGGCAGTCATGGGCAGGCAACGATCCGAACGACCCGTTTGATAACAAGCTCGAAGAACTGAAACGCAGCCGGGTTCAGTTTCATCAGATGCGAATTCAGGATGCCCTCAACGAAATCGCTCCGAATTCCGTTGTCGCTGTCCACGTCGAATTTGACAAAGTGATGTCACTTCAGAAACGCGAACAGGAAATAGCGACAGGCATCGTCCTTTCAAGTAGTGAAGAAACGGAAGACTCATCCAATAACGAAGGTCCGGCGAACGGAGTTCCAGGTACGGCGTCATCGAATGCTGGAGGAAATCTGGCTTCGGCGAATGCTCAACAAGCGTCGTCAAAGGAAGAGATCAAGCGGACGAAGACGCTGACGGCGCCTTCGATCACGACCTCGGTGACCCACGAAACTCCACTCAATGAAACGTCGTTGCAAGTTGCTGTGTCGATTCCGGAAGGGCACATCGAGCAACTCGTCGTGCGTGACGGGATCCCGCAAGGCACGACGGATCAGGAGAAGGCCGACTTTCTTGCGGCGGTGGATGAAAAGAAGGATGTATTTACAAAGAACGTGGAAGGCATCGTCAAGAATCTGATCTCGCCGACGTCTCCGGATGGGTCCGTCATAGTCACGACGCACCGGCGAATCGAGCAGGAGATTCCTCAAATGGAACTGCCATTTACGGACATGCTCAAAGACTTCTTTTCGACATGGGGAAGCAGCATCGTGCTCACTTTGTTCGGAGTGTGGGCTCTGATGCTTCTCAAAAAGAGCATGCCGGTTTCTGAATCGGCACCGTCGACGGCTGCACTCGACAAACTGTCGAACACCGTGACGACCGTTGCAGCAGACTTTGCTGCGGCGACCGTCGAAAAAGAAGTCGTCGTCGCGGAAGCAGAGCTAAAACATCTGTCGAATCGTGACACACTGGAAACAACCGTTGAAAACGACCCGGCAGGTGCGGCAGCGATCCTTTCGAAATGGATGCAGCAAGCCTGACCACTTTGATACTGAGATAAGGATCGCTCGAACGATAAGTGAGCGGAACGGCGCTAGCCGCCGGTGTCGTTCGTTGATGAAAAACCGGCGGCTAGCGCCTTACCGCTCACAAAAAAACGGACACTTATTGTTCGAGCGATCCCAAGCTGACTCAAATGAAACGCGTCGATGAACGATCTCAAGAAAGCTGCAATTATCCTGCTGAGTCTCGACAAGCCCAAAGCTGCTCGGGTGATGAATCATTTGCCCAAGGACCTGATGGAGCTGGTGAGCCTGGAGATTGCGCGCACAGATGATGTCACGAAGACCGAACAGGAAGAAGCAATTAACACGTTTCGGGAAGCGGTTGACTCGCGAACCGTGATCGAACGTGGAAGTCTCGATCTGGCTGGCGAATTGCTCTCTCAGTCAGTCGGTGAAGAAGAGGCGAACGAGATCATCAAGAATATCCGAGACTCGCTGAAAAGTGTGCCGTTCGGGTTCCTGCACAAGTTCAAAGCCGAAGACGTTCTGAACTTTATCAGCGACGAACAGCCTCAAACGATTGCTCTGATCATGTCGAACCTTCCGACGGGACTTGCTGCGGACATTCTGAAAGACCTGGCTCCGGACAAACAGCTCGACGTGATTCGCCGTGTCGCCAGCATGGAGCAGACGTCGCCAGAGTTTGTCGAGATGGTTGAAGCCAGCTTGAAGAACCGCATGGTGTCGCTGTTCGGACAGCAGTCGGATCAGGTTGGCGGAGTTCCACTGGTTGCTCAGATTCTGAACGTTGCCGACCGAACAACCAGTAAAAATATCCTCGACACGATGGGGCAGGAGTCGGAAGAACTCGTCGAAGAAATTCAGCGACTGATGTTCGTCTTTGACGACATCGCCAAGCTGGATGACAAGAGCATTCAGGCCGTGCTCAAAGAAGTTGACAACAGCCAGTGGGCCATGGCCCTGAAAGGCGCATCGCCTGACATCAGAGGAAAGATTCTCGGCAATCTTTCCAAACGAGCGGCGGAGAATCTCGAAGAAGAAATGGGATACCTCGGGCCTGTTCGAGTCAGCGATGTCGAGGGTGTTCAGCAGGAAATCGTTGACACCGTCCGACGCCTGGAAGAAGCCGGGACCATCACCGTTGCCAGCGGAGACGGCGACCAGTTCGTTTCCTGATCGATCGACCAATCAATCGCACCGTCTGTCTGCTCAAACCGCGTTTCAGTTTCTCTCTGACTTGTCTGTATTCTTAGATGCCAACCTCGCCTCGAATCATGAAACGTCACACGGCCACCGGAGTGCCGTCGAGTGTTGCGTTCAACTTTGAGGACATCCAGAGTCGCTGCGACACGTACAAGGCTCAGATCAGTACCGAATGCCGCGAGCTGATTCAGAACGCGACGAAGCAGGCCGAAGAGATTCGGAAGAAAGCACAGGCCGACGGACACAGCGAAGGCTACCGAAACGGGTTGAAGCAGGCGGAGACCGAGATCGCCCAACGAAGCGAGCAGCTCGCCGACGAAATGGTCGAGCAACGTCTCAGTACGGTACTGCCAGCCGTGTCGCAGCTGCTCGATGAGATCGTGACGGCTCGAAGCCAGTGTCAGTCCGAGTGGGAACGCGAGCTTGTTGAACTTTCGACAGGCATCGCTGGAAAGCTGATTCGCCGAACATTCGAAGCGACGCCTGAAGCGATGATCGGTGTCGTTCAGGAAGCGGTGCAGCTGGCCGTTGGGAAAACATCACTGGAGTTGCGACTTAACCCCGGCGATCTGGAAGCGCTCGGCGATCGCGTTCGAGTTGCCGTACGCGAAACCGCGAGAGGTAT
>JBLFXD010000275.1:0-8116 GCA_047611045.1 Planctomycetaceae bacterium
GACCTTGCGGAATCTTTGATCAAGCGCGACGTTGGTAAGAAAGACTCGGCAGTCCTGATGCCCGGCTTCGGCGGACTGCTCGACCTGCTCGACAGTGTCCTCTACGCCGGACCGGTTGCCGTGCTTCTCTGGAAAGTGCTGCCGCTGGCAACAACCTGGTCGATGTAAATCAAATCTGAGCAACCGAGTCGCTCTCTAGAATTAGAAGGAATCAGCCATGAGTCGTTTCATCTTTGCGACCGCAATTCTTTTCTCCTTGCTCTCCAAGTCGTTCGCTCAGTCCGAAGAAGCGTTGCGGCCGAGTCAACAGACGGCGATTGCCGATGTCGATTCGCGCAGCGATGAACTGAAAGCCGTCAACCAAGCAATCTGGAAGTTCGCCGAAGTCGGCCTGGAAGAGCACCAGTCCGCCAGGCTGCTCGTTTCGAAACTGACCGAGAACGGTTTTGAAGTGAAGCGAGGCGTGTCCGACATGCCGACCGCTTTCGTCGCGAGTTACGGGTCGGGCAAACCGATCATCGGAATCCTCGCCGAATACGACGCGCTGCCCGGCATGTCGCAGAAGGTCAAACCCGAACGATTGCCTTTCCAGGAAGGTGCCGCGGGACACGCGTGCGGGCACAGCGGTCTTGGCACCGGAGCTCTCGGTGCAGCGCTCGCCGTTAAAGCGTCGATGGAAAAGCACAATCTGAAAGGGACCATTCGCCTGTACGGAACTCCTGCCGAAGAGACCGTGATCGGCAAGGTCTACATGCTGCTGGATGGTCAGTTCGATGATCTTGACGTCTGCCTGCACTGGCATCCGTCGACTAAAACTGGTGCGTGGGCCGGAAGTTCTAAAGCGTTGATTTCGGCAAAGTTCACGTTCGACGGTGTTTCTGCTCACGCGGCTGGCAACCCCGAGAAAGGTCGCAGCGCGTTGGACGCGGTCGAGCTGATGAACGTCGGTGTCAACTTCATGCGTGAGCACACGAAGGAAGATGCTCGGCTGCATTACGTCATTACGAACGGTGGCGGTGCGCCAAACGTCGTGCCTTCGACCGCGACCGTCTGGTACTTCGTCCGTGCCGACAAGCATGAGGACGTCGAGTACTACTTCAAATGGGTCCGCGACATCGCTGAAGGTGCCGAGAAAATGACTCGGACGAAGCTGAGCGTGCAGATCGACACCGACTGTCACGAGCTGATTCAGAACACGCCGTTGTCCGAACTTCTTCACGAAAACCTGACGCGGATCGGCCCGCCGAAATTCACCGACGAAGAACGCGCCTTCGCGAGACGGATTCAGCAGCCACTGGTCGATGAATTTGGCACGACGTTCCCGCAAGCGATCGCTGGCGAGATCAAGACTCTCAAAGAGTCTCTCAAGCCGAGCAAAGGCTCGACCGACGTCGGAGACATTTCGTGGTACGTTCCGACCGGCGGAATTCGCACAACGTGCATGGCCGCGGAAAGCCCCGGACACAGTTGGCAGAACGTTGCCTGCATCGGGTCAACGATTGGCGAAAAAGGCATCGACTACGCGGCCCGAGTTCTCGCCATCAGCGCGATTGATCTTCTCGAAAAGCCCGAACTGGTGCTGGCCGCGAAAGCCGACTGGAAGCAGCGAATGGCCGATCGGAAATACACCTCGCTGATTCCCAAAGGCCAGAAGCCGCCAGTCAAAATTCGCTGACGGCTTGCCAATCCGTTGCTGGAGTCAGGTCTGGACGAGCCCCGACATCCACGCCGCGCAGGTTCCGCAGACGACGATTGGGATCCACGCGGCCAGCTCGATGTCGACGACGTTCAGCCGGCCGAGGTGGATGCTGACTTGAGTCAGGAGGAAAAGTGCTCCCAGCGTCAAGGTGCAGACGGCAATGTTGAGCAGCAGGCTGCGACTTTCTCGACGGAGCGTCAGCGGGATCGCGATGAGGACGGAAATGAGAATGAGAAACGGTCTAGCCAGCCGCTCGTGAAGATGCACCGACTGGCTGCGGATCGTGACCATTCCGTAGGCCGGATTCCGGATTCGTTGAATCAACTGCGACGTCGACAGGTACTTGAAACTGCGAGTTCGATTGTGGAGCTGATCGATCGTCACATCGGTCACGACAAACAGGTCATCGCTGGATGGAGCCTTGAGAATCCTGCGAGTGCCTTCGCCGGTTAGTGTCAGTTCTTCAAAAGGCGGCTGAGGCTCTCGCAGTAACCACCCGGCCGGACGATTTTTGCTGGCCGGAATTTGAATCGCTTCCCTGGCTTTCAAGGTCGTTGGTTCGACCACCTGCAGCGGCACTGGCAACAGGAATCTTGCATTGAAGACTTTCCGCTCCGAGATCCGTAGCCGCTCGCCTGAGATTTCGATATTGGTCACGTAGTCTCGAGCCGGTTGAACATCGTGCGTCGCCGCGCCGCCATCGCCGCGATTGGCCTGTAGCCTCTCAGCGATGTTTGGAATGATGATTTCCTGATTGGCGGCGAGAGCCAGTTCTATCGTCAGGGTGCCGACCACGATCGGGACAGCGAGTCTCCATGACGGAACACCAGCCGAGAGCACCGGGTAGATTTCACGAGACCTCTGGAGAAGAGCAAACACGCCGATGACGGCAAGCACGGTCAGAATCGGCCCGACCATGTCGAAGAACGGAAATGCCTGGAAGAAGTAGTGCGACGCCATCTTCATCAGGACGGTGGCCGTCGTTTCGCCAACCGCACCTGATTGAAATTCGTCCGCGTTCGAGAATGCGTCGAAGACAACGTACAGGCCGTACGTCGCGACGAAGCCGATGGCAAAAACATGCCAGAATCGTTTCAGAAGATGTCGGTCAAAAAGTGTCACGAAAGTCCTTGCTCGTCTTCGACAAAACGCTTGATCTGCGCGCAGCAACCCCTCGTCGGTGCGTGTTCCGATCTGCGGATTACACGTCGAATGGCTGAAACCGGTCAATACCGACTCTCAGTGGCCGCTCGGTCGAAAATCACTTCACATTGCTCGATGATCCAAGGCATGATCGCTGTCTGAAGATCTCAACCAGAAAGCTGTGAACCGATGCAGAAGCCGAGTCTCGATCCAACGGTCATTTTCGAGCTGTTTCGCGGTGCCCATGCGACGGAGCTGTTGACGGCGGCGGTGGCTCATTTCAATGTGTTCGGGCAGTTGGCCGAGCGGGCGCTTTCGCACGAAGATTTGAGAAACAATCTCGGGCTCGAAGATCGGCCGAGCGTTGTTCTGTTTACGGCGTTGAAGGCTTTTGGCCTGCTTGCTGAAGATCAGGAGGGAATGCTGTGTCTGACCGACCTCGCGCGGGATCATCTCGTGCCGGGTTCGGAGTTTGACGTTGGTAATTACGTTGGGCTGGCGGCTCAGAGTCCAAACGTGCTGGACATGGTTGAGCGATTGAAAACGAACTCGCCGGCTGGTGCAGACTCAGACTCCGGTGCGGCGTTTATTTATCGCGACGGAATTGCTTCGGCGATGGAGGCCGAAGAGTCTGCTCGGCACTTTACGATGGCACTCGCCGGTCGAGCGAAGAATGTGGCTCCGGTGCTTGCGGAGAAAGTCCCGATGGGGGACGCGAAACTGCTGGTCGACGTCGGCGGCGGAACGGGCATCTACAGCTTCGCGCTGTTGCAGAAGAATCCGAAGCTACGGGCAGTGATCGTCGACCGACCGGAAGTGCTCCGCATTGCTGAGGAACTCGCTGCCGACTACGGCGTCGCAGATCGAGCAGAATTTCTTCCCGGCGACATGTTTGCTGATCCGCTCCCCACGAATGCTGACGTCGTTTTGCTGTCGAACATTCTTCACGACTGGGACGTCCCCGAGTGCCGACAGCTGGTTCAGCGTTGTGCCGACTCGCTGGCGGACAACGGGCGGCTGTTGATCCACGACGTCTTCTTGAACGATGCACTGGATGGTCCATTGCGGATTGCATTGTATTCGGCGTCGCTCTTCTACTTCACGGAAGGCCGAGCCTATAGCGCAGCCGAATACCGAAGCTGGTTATCGGAAGCCGGACTTGTTTCGGGTGAGATTATGCCGACGCTGATACACTGCGGCGTGTTACAGGCGTTTCGCACCAGTGATTCGATCTTATTTATGTAATGAGGTAGCACGCATGAACGACGATACGAGTCCGAGTGCACACAACGATGACGTAGTCCGGCCTGACGCTGCAGATAATGATTCAGCGAAGCATGACGTGTCCGTTCCTCCGTCAGATTTGCTCGACTCGACGTTTCAGGTCGCCAAACGCCTGTCGATTGAAGAGCGGAGGAACGTGGAGCGTTTTCCGTTCCGGCTGAACTGCCTCATTGTCATGAGCCGATCGTCGTGACGGACGACGGACCTGATGATGACGTCGTGTGTTCGGTCTGTGGCAGTAATTTACACCGGGACAGGGATCGTTCTCAGAGTTGGTCGCCAGAGAACCTGCCCGCACTGGGCAAATTCAAGCTACTGGAAGTCGTCGGTCGCGGCGCTTTCGGTACGGTCTATCGAGCGCAGGATACGCAGCTCCATTGGATCGTCGCCGTCAAGGTGCCACGCAGCGGAACGTTCGTGACACACGAAGACGCTGAGAGGTTTGAGCGGGAAGCCCGCCACGTGGCCACGTTGAACCATCCGGGAATTGTGCCCGTCTTCGAAGTCGGTCAGAGCGGTGAGTTCCCATTCATCGTGGCCGAGTTCGTGGACGGCGTGACTGTGGGAGAAATCCTGGGTAAGGGACGCATCGGGACTACGGAAGCTGCCTTTCTGATGGCAGACACCGCTGACGCTGTTCACCATGCTCACGAGCATGGCATTATCCATCGTGACATCAAGCCCTCCAACGTGCTGCTGGAGCGACGTCCTGCCGACACGCAGGATGAAAGCGATTCCGGAAGAAGCAGCGGCAGCCATTCAGGAATCCGGCGGACCGGAATTGCTCGACAGTTTCGACCACGCGTGATGGACTTCGGACTGGCTCGTCAGGAAGCCGGTGAGTTCACGGTCACACTCGAAGGTCAGGTACTTGGCACTCCCGCCTACATGTCTCCCGAGCAGGCCCGGGGAGAGTCGCACGAGGCGGATCGCCGATCGGATACCTATTCGCTGGGGGTGATGCTGTACGTCATGCTGACCGGCGAACTGCCGTTTCGTGGCAGTGTGCGGATGCTGATTCAGCAGGTTCTGCACGACGAACCGCCCAGCCTGCGAAAGCTCACTCAGAGTATCCCCCGAGACCTCGAAACAATCTGTCTGAAGTGTCTCCAGAAAGAGCCTCTTCGACGCTACCAGACGGCTGCCGAATTGCGCGACGACCTGCTGCGATTCGTCAATCACGAGCCGATTGAGGCCCGGCCAGTTGGTCGTCTGGAACGCCTCTGGCGATGGACGCAGCGCAAGCCTCTGGTCGCCGGGCTGACCGCGGCGGTTGCCGTCTCTCTGATCGCAGGAACTGTTGTTTCAACAGTGTTTGCGATCTCGGCCAGCCAGAATGCAACGGTTGCCGAACAGAACGCCGAGCGAGCCGGCCGAAACGAATTGGCTGCAGTCGCCAGTGCGAAGGAGGCTGAACAGAACGCCCTGGAAGCAGAGCAGAATGCGGAACGGGCTACTACGGAAGAAGCCCGCGCAAAGAAGCTGGCGAACGTCGCTCAGGAACAGGCTGAACTGGCCGCTTCTCGCGAATTCACAGCGAGATGGAGCGCCTACGTGCCAGGGATGCGTCACGCGTTTCAGGATTGGGCTGACGGATACACAGGGAAGGCCATTGAAGAGCTGAAGAAGCACATTCCCGAATCAGACCAGAGTGACTTGCGAGGTTTCGAATGGGGCCTGCTGTGGAAGCTGACTCAAGGGGCCGACGCTACGTTGCTCGGTCATCGCGGGCCGGTGCTGGCTGTGGCCGTCTCAGTCGACGGAAAACTGATCGCCTCGTGTGGAGCTGACCACAGTGTCCGTTTGTGGGATGCGGACACTGGAAAACTTCGCATCACGTTGAACGCTCATACCAAAGCCGTTCATGCCGTTTCCTTTTCTCCGGATGGAAAATACCTCGCATCTGCCAGCGACGACCAGACGGTCAAGCTGTGGGACACGAAGACGTTCCAGGAGTTTCAGACGATTTACGTTGGTGTCGACTCGTACGGAAAGGGAGGATCCAAGTGTGTGGCGTTCTCGCCTGACGGCAAAACGCTTGTTGCTGGAATTCTCTCTTTGCCGCAGGGAATTCGTCTGTCCCGGAAAGGTACGAACGGATTTCAGGAGTGGCTCTCGACTGGGAATGGCGCAACATGTGTCGAATTTCTGAATGACTCTCAGTCGTTTCTCATGGGCATGTCTTCGTCTCACGTTCAGAAGATCGATGTGGAGACCGGCAAACAGATCTTTGACGCCACATCACCAGTATTTCTGTATGAACATATCCGGTGCCTGTTGTCAGCCGACGATGGGCGGACGCTCATCAGTCACGGTACGAACCGAACGCTGCGCACCGTGAATCTAATCACTGGTCGCGAACAGAGGTTTGGGCCAGAGCTGAACGGTTGGATCCACTCGATGGCATTGTCGCCAGTAAACGACCGGATTCTGGCCGTTGCTGGTGGAACACGTGGCGGCATTGGGCGACTGGAAGTGCTCGATCGATGGACCGGTCGACGACTGGCGCGTCTCCACGGTCATACTGCGGCTGTCTGGTCCGTGTCATTTTTGCCGAATGGTAAGCAACTCGTAACGGGCAGTGACGATGGCACCGTCCGCTTGTGGTCAGTGCCCGACGTCGATCCTCAGCGTGGTCGACTCGGACACATCGAGCCGGTGACGTCGGTTGCCGCATCGGCGGATGGTAACACCACGTTCACGGGGAGTTCGGACGGAACGGTACGCGTGTGGAACTCGGCGACCGGCGAACAAGTTGGACTGTTGCAACTCCACGCTCCTGTCAATGACCTGGATCTGTCGACGGATGGCCAATCACTCGTCATCGCAACCGGTGAGCCTGATCCACAGATTCGGCTGGTAGATGTGGCGAAGCTTGAAACGCGGGACATACTGCGGCAGCAGCAGCCTGTCTCGGCAGTCACTTTTTTGAAAGACGATAGCCAGGTCGCGGTGGCGTGGGGCCGCACGGTCGCGGTATTTGACCTGCAAACTGGTCTCGCTGAATTTACGGTTGAGCCGCAATCCAGAGACGTTCGATCGCTGGCGGTCTCACAGAATGGCCTCTGGCTTGCTTCAGCGAGCGATGACCATTCCGTCGCTCTGATCGATGCCGAGACGGGGCAAACCGTTCGTCGATTCAACGGGCACCTGGACGATGTGCTGGACGTGGCGTTCTCGCCAGATGACACGTTACTGGCCAGCGTGTCGAAGGACGGCACGCTACGAGTCTGGAAAACGAAGTCGTCGGAATTACTTGCAACTCTCTACCCGTATCCCGGAACGACCAATGCCGTGAATGCTGTCGCCTTTTCTCCTGATGGTCAGAATGTGGTTGCCGGCTCCGATGGTTCACATGGCCGAGGAAGAATCAGAGCGTGGAATACAGTTAATTTCTCGGAAGCACTCCGCTTGCAGTTCGCCGCGAACATCGTTCGATCGCTCACCTTTTCGGCCAACGGGAAACATCTGGTCGTGGGTAATGAGGACTGCACAGCGACCGTGTTGGATTTTTCCGGTTCTATGGAAGATCGAAATCACACGATTGACGACATCGTCGAATTTCTGCAGGTGCAGGGAGGGCCTCCGCGCAACTTGAGAAACGACGCAGCGGAAGTCCGAAAATGGTACGTCAACATAATACATAAGCCGAGGGGAATCCTGACACACGGAAAAGCATCGGCGACGTTGGGGACACGCAGTGATGTCTGGAGCGTTGATCAGCACGCACGCCGGCTTTCGTGTCGCGTTGAACCAGCTCCGTGACGGCCTGCCGCAGGTGCGTCGGGACCGGCGATGTCGGAGGGTGCTTTTCACCGATGTGCGTGTCATTCAGGAGGTAGACGAGGTCCTGGTCCGTCTGGTCGGCGGCATGGACACGAGTTGAGCCGACAACCAGAGCCGTCCCCATCGTCGTCAGAAACTGTCGGCGGCTGTGAGCTGGTAGATGAACAGGCATTGAAATCTCCAGAGATTAAGACTCGTCAGTTG
>JBLFXD010000276.1:0-8111 GCA_047611045.1 Planctomycetaceae bacterium
GAGCTTGCTCGCCCCCAGCGGTTCGAACTGGGGCTCGCTGGAAGCTCGACCGCCAGCCACCCACAGTCAAAAAGTACTCCATTTAGATCAACCTCAGATGGCTCCGACTGTTTCGAATCAGGCAGTCTGAATTGGCCACTACGGAGAAAATGATGCTCAATCTATTCGGACCGGGCCTGCGTACCGGAGTTGATCGCCGGGAAATGCTCCAGATCGGCGGCTTGGCAATGGGCGGCGTTTCGTTGCCCGGCCTGATGAATCAGTCAGTTTCCGCCGCACCGACCAAAGGTCATGGACCGGGATTCGGACGCGCGAAGAACTGTATCATCCTCTACTTATCCGGCGCGAACCCGCAGCACGACATGTACGATCCGAAACCGGACACGCCGCCGGAGATTCGCGGAGAGTTCGACACGATCGCCACGTCGACTCCGACAATTCGGTTCGGGGAGCATTGCCCCGGTGCTGCAAAACTGATGGACCGCACGGCGCTCGTCCGGTCGATGCACCATGACCATAACGACCACGCTCGCGGCTCGTACCAGATGTTTACGGGCACGCGGTACGCCGGCAGCGTGCCCGATGCCAACAACATGTCGCGGCAGGACATGCCTCATCTGGGCTCGTGCGTCGCGAAGCTGGCTCCGGGCAACGGGCCGATGTTTCCCTTCGTGATCGTGCCGCACCGCATGGACGTCGCGGGCGGACGCCGAGTCGGTCAGTTCGCCGGGATGCTCGGCGGCAAGTACGACCCCATGCTGACCGCCGGCAATCCGAACGACGATAACTTCCGACTCGATCACCTGCCGCTGCGTCCTCTGGAAAAGCCGGAAGCCATTCGGCGGCGGCTTAGCCTGGTCGACCAGTTGAATCGACAGACGGAATATCTCCGCGAAGGAAATCTTGCTCAGTCGATCAGTCAGGCTCAGACAAAAGCCGTCGAAGTCATCAGCTCGCAGAAAGTCCGCGACGCTGTCGATCTGTCATCGGTCAATCCAGTTGAGAGGGAACGTTACGGCCGCAATCTGTTCGGTCAGTCGGTCATGCTGGGGCGAAGATTGCTGGAAGCCGGCTCGCGACTTGTGCAGTGCAACTGGCAGCGGACTCAGGGCAAGAACGGCTTCGCCTGGGACACGCACTGGAACAATTTCTCGGCACTGAAAGAAGAACTCATCCCTGCGCAGGACAAAGCGCTTTACGCGCTGGTCACGGATCTGGAAAAGACCGGCCAGCTTGATGAAACGCTGGTCGTCGTCGCTGCCGAATTCGGGCGATCCCCCAAAGTCACGCTGAAGAACGGCGGCCGCGAACACTGGCCGGACGTCTACACGGTCAGCTTCATCGGCGCGGGCATCAAAGGCGGTCAGGTCTACGGATCGTCCGACAAAATGGGAGCGTACCCCGCCGACGACCCAACCACACCCGCCGACTTCGTCGCGACGATTTATCACTTCCTGGGCATCGACCCTCACCACGAGGCTCACGATCAGCAGAACCGACCGTTCGCACTGTCGAAGGGCAACCCGATTCCGTTGGAAGTCGTCTGATCTCCGAAACGACACGCTAATCCAAATGTGATTTGCCGGCCTTCCACGCCTGAGCAACTTCCCAGACACGTTCCTGCAACGCGGTGCGCAGATCTCGCGTGAATCGGATGCTCGGTTCGCTCTTCACCTTCTGGCCGACGATGTACGGCGGCATGTCAAAGTTCATTCCGACCGGCGAGTTGCCCGTCAGGACTGAGTAGAACAACCACGCGTTGACCATCGTGCCGATTTCGTTCTGGTGGATGTTGCGAGGCTTCCAGAGATAGTCGATGCGCGGCATGCCTTCCGGCGGCTGCACGGTCAACGAGTGAAATGCGACGGCAGCCGGTATGATGGTCGCTCCGGTTTCGCGTTCCATTTGTCGCATTTCTCGAACGGCTTTTCTGGTCGCTTCAGTGTACTGACTGGTCGACGCACGGTTGCCGGGATGCCGAGTTTCCCAGGTCATAAACACGACCGTCTTCATGCCGGCTTTCCGAATACCACCGTCAAACTGCTTCATGATGTTGAGCTGGCCGCTTGTGATGACGACGGCGGAAGCATCGCCAGCTTCGATAGCCGACCGAACCTCCGGTTTCATCATTTCGCGAAGAGGTTTTCCATAATTGATCTGCTTGTCGACGCTGATCTGGACACGGTTCTTCTGCAACGCCGCCGCCAGGTAATTGTGCACGCCGCCTTCGTTCGCCATGAAACTGTTTCCGATAAACAGCAACTTGTCTCCATCTTTGATTTCGTATGGCGAAGTCGATCGTCCCGTGGTCGTCGGTGCAGAGTTCGGCGAGGACGAACGCCCCGTTCCGCCACTTTCATTCAACGTAAACTCACCGTAGTTGCCGTTCGCCCCCTTGTAGCTACCGGTGAGTTGCCGTCCCTGAATTTTCCCCGTCCACTGATACTTCGCGCCACGAATGGTCGACTGACCGCTCAGATCCGTACTTTTCCGGCCGGCCTTTCCCAGAAATGCGGCCCGAAATTCAAACGGATCGCCCTTGAATGTTCCCGTAAAGACGGCGTTCCACTGACCAGCTCTGGACTCGCCAGCGACGCACTTCAGCGGCCCACTGGTTCCATACTTGCGATTATTCCACTTGCCGGCCCACGTTTTTTGTTCCTGAGCAGTGGCGGAAGAACACACAACCATCAAGCAAATAATCAGAAAAAGAAGGGCGTTTTTCATACGTCAAGGTTCCTTAAAGTCCGTCAGGGACAACTCGGTCACGCTCGCGAATCAGACTCCGCGACCGGCTCGCGCGGGAGCAACTCGACGTTCTCGAAGATCTGCGACACGGAATTCGTCGAAAATCAGAACTTTCCCAAAACAGGCTCCACGCTGCCGAGAAACGGCAACCGCTCTCAGACAGTTTCAGCCCGATTCTCGGGCTTGCCGTGCCGACTACTTGTTCCCGTGATGGTTCTTTGCGGAGTGCGGGTGGGCCTGCTCGTAGGTTTCCTGCATGCGGCGAGTGCTGACGTGGGTG
Organism: Planctomycetaceae bacterium; assembly: GCA_047611045.1. GTDB lineage: Bacteria > Planctomycetota > Planctomycetia > Planctomycetales > Planctomycetaceae > JABMPE01. The sequence goes on from JBLFXD010000276.1 coordinate 3,029, forward strand.
TAGATTTGGGTCGTGGTGAGACTCTTGTGGCCGAGCAGTTCCTGAACGCTGCGCAGGTCCGCGCCGCCGTCGAGCAGGTGCGTGGCGAAACTGTGGCGCAGCGAGTGCGGTGTCGACGCGCGGTCGAGGCCGGTCAGCATGAGATACTTGTCGAGCATGCGTCCGATGCTGCGAGTCGTCAGTCGCTTGCCGAACTTATTCAGGAACAGCGGATTGCCGTCTTTGTTCTGAGGGTTCGGCTGTCGAACTTCCATCCAGTTGTCGAGCGCTTTGACCGCGTACTTGCCCAGCGGGCTGATGCGTTCTTTGCGGCCCTTTCCGATGACTCGCAGAACGTCCGCGTCTCGGTCCCAGCTGGCGACGTCCAGGCTGACGACTTCTGCAACTCGAAGCCCGGCCGAATACGTTGTTTCCAGAATCGCGCGATCGCGAAGGCCGGATGGTTCGTTGGCGGGCGGAGCTTCCAGCAGCGTGGCGAGCTGATCGATCGTCAACAGGTTCGGCAGCTTGCGACCGGTCCTGGGTGTTCGCAGCGCCTGCGCAGGATTCGACGTTGTCATCTCTTCGCGCAAACAGAATCGGAACAGACTTCGCAAGCACGCGAGCCGCCGGGCGATCGTCGTCTTTGCATAGTCGCACTCGTGAAGGTACGCGACGTAGCCTCGCAGCATTCCAACGCTGACCTGGCGAGCTTCAGGAACGTAACCAACTCGATCCTGAAAATAGGCGAGCAGGCTGGCAACGTCTTCCGCGTACGACTTCACCGTCAGCGGCGACGAGTTCTTCTCGATCTTCAAGTGTCGCAGAAATCCGTCGATTGCCACTTCCATGATTGGTCACTCTGGCTACGAAACGGTCGGTGCGTAGGCTGGAACAAGCGCAGCGCAGTTCCGGCAATGCTGATTCAGAAAATGTTTGAGCTGCCGGAACTGCGCAGAGCTTGTTCCAGCCTACAAACTTCGCCAACGAAAAAACGCCAGCAGGAGTTCTTATCGGGAACCACCGGCTGGCGTTTGAGTTTTTCGTTTTAGCTGGTCAAATCCGGTCGGGCGAACTCGCCGGCCTGTCTTACCAGGCAGTTTCGGGGAGTCGGTTGCTGCGTTCTTCTGATTCAGCTTCCTGACGCAGTTTGCGAACCTTCTGGCTCAAAACCGCCGCGTCGTACCACGTGAAACTGAGATCTTTGTCGGCCGCATACTTCCCCAACGTTTGCAGAAGCGATGCCGCACTGTCCTCATCGTAGAGGAAGACGTAGCGTTCAGAATCCTTCACCAGTGCAAGTACATTCATGCTTCGATGCATGATTTCTCCTCGGTGCGTCGTCGCTGGCTTCCTTGCTGCGTACGTCACGGCCGTCGACGACGGCACTGGAATGACTGCTCCGTAGCTGCGTTTGGTCACGTCTGCCGTGGCATCAGTTGTTGGGCATCAGTTGTTGCCGTCCGAGCATTACCCGAACTGCCTGAAGCACCGCTTCCGTGAATTCTTCCTTCGACGATTCCGATCGTGATGCTTGAGTCTGGTTCCATCAGCTGCCGTGGTTGGGCGGATCGTTTTTTTCGTCACCGGTATTTTCGGGGTTTCAGAACGAGTCGCCGCCGAGCTTCGCCTCCGTGAAGCAGCAGCATCTCCGAAATCATTACATGCGCCGTGAATTTGCGGAAAAACTCGCTCCGCTTCATGTGAGCCTCAAGATCCCCGCTGCGAAGTTGACCCGTCAGTTCGAGATAATCCGACAGCCGATCAATCAGCCGCTGATCCGTCGCGTCGAACAGCCGGACGTACGCCATCAAAGGTTCGGTGGCTTCGAACTGGCTCGGAGCGATGGCAACCGGCTCGTCGTACGGAAGCCCCGGACGAGTCGCTTGAGCGTCCGGCACCGACCACCGATTCGTTTCCGGCTGCGGTATCGGAAACAGCGGAGTCCGCATGACGGGACCAGGCATTTTGGTCTGAGGTTTCGTCGGGCTGGCTTGCGCGACGGGCGGCATCGTTGCCGTCGGCGCAGGATCGCTGCTCTGTCCTGGAAACTCTGGCTCTGCGGCCGCGATCCGCGGTGGGGCACTCTGAGTCGACTCAGAAAATCCCGGCCGAGATGCCCCAACAGCATTGCGAGGTTCGACCGACTGCGGCGGTCCCAGCAGATGCCGGTTGAAAGGATTGTCGTCGGCAGGCTGTGCGGTGACCGGCTGCTGAATCGGTGGCTCGGCGGCCGGCAGCTGAGTCGGTTCGTTCGTGACTGTTGGTGCTTGCGGACCGGGGAACTCTGGCTCGACCGGTGCGATTGGCTGAGCGGAAGGCGACGGCTGAAACGTGACGGGCGGCTCAGGATCATTGCCTTGAGCGGGAACAACTTTTGTGACTGGCGACACGAAGTCAGCCGCTGCCGAGTCTGCGACTACGGGTGCCGCATCGAAAGTTTCAGCAATGGCGGAGTCAGTCGCGGCTGGAGCGGGCCGTGGCGAGTCTGAATGCGGGACGTTCTGATAACTCACCGAAATAACCGGACGCTGCCACTCTTCATTCAGCGGCCAATTTTTTTCTGCCGGCCAATTTTCTTCAGCCGGCGGAGCGGGTTTCAGCTCTCTCGCGGGTTCTGGCTGCGGCAAGGAAGGAAAAAAATCGTCGTCGACGGGGACAAGCAACGAAGCCCCCGCCGGAAGTATCGATTGCTCCCTGGCAAGAGTTTGATTCCGAGAATTCCCCGCATCGGCCAACAGGACCTGGGCAGCGTTCTTCCAGGAGCCGGCAGTTTCCCAGTCACCCTCTTCGATGAAAACCGGCTTGTCTTCAGCTGAAGGCATCGTTCGAAAAGCTGTTGGTTCAGAATCGGCAGAGACCCACTCATCTGAATCATCCGGAGACTGAGCTCGAGCCGTGCTGTACTTCGGTCGTCCGACACGTTTTGCACGTGTACCGGCCGAAGTCGAATCTTCAGTCGGCACGAACAGCCACTGCCGCGGCGAGTACCAGGCAACCTTCAAGCCGATCCGAGGGTTGTATGGGTCGTAGTCGGTGACCGCTCCGACGACGACGGCGTCGACATCCAGAATCTGAGCCAGCCGCACGGCATCATTGGGCCCGGTCAGCGTGATGCCATTTTCAACCATCGCCCGCTCGGTCACGCCGACCGGCAGGACTTCGAAGCCGGGTATCTTCTGCAGCTCGGCGTAATAATCGAGAGCGAATTCGCGCCCGTCGACCGTCCGTTCCTGGCTGAGATTGAAAAACGGAGCAATGGCCACGGTTTCCAGCCCGACGACCGGATTCCGCATGCCAATCTCGACAATGGCGCAGCCGGAGCCCGCCAGAGGCAGCAAAACGCTGATTGTCAGTGCGAAAACTCGAAACATGCTGACGTTGCCACGGAGAACCCTGGAGAAAGCGGCGTCGGCAACCGCTCTGGCAGCCGCAATGACGCCTCCCGGAGTTCGCGCACGCGGACCCTCGGTTCCTTCGTTTATCGGCACAGCCGGCAAAGTCTCTTTAATCGGAATATTTTAATACCTTGGCCGTCCTGCCCACGGAGGCGGGCACCTGTTCCTTGTCTGCATAAGTGGAGAATGCGAGATCGGCCCAACGGGCCAGCCCTGTGATAACCCCGGACGTAGTCCGGGGTATGGATTCAGTTAACGGATCGAGCCCCAACGGGGGCGGTCCTAACGTAATTTGCCAGTGAGCAGGGCCGCCCCGATTGGGGCTTTCGTGTTTTCACAAGATCAAATTCCCAAGGCGATGCCTTGGGCTGTCATAGAGCTGGCCCGTTGGGCCGAAGACACTGGAGCGACTTATGTATAAACCAACAGGGCGGGCACCCAGCTAAGACCCGGGGTGAGGCACGCATCTCCCTCAGCAAGTAGAGTACCCGCTCAACTCGTCCAACCTTTCCGCCTGAACGAACAGAAGCAGATGCCAGACTGGGTTTCCATTGCCGAAGAATCAGCCATTGCCGCCGGCTCTGGCGAGAAATTCTTTGTGGACGACATCGAAGTCGCCGTCTTTCGGTCAGACGGCGATCTGTACGCCATCGAAGGCCGCTGCCCTCACAAAGGAGCGTCGCTCGGCAACGGCGTGCTGGAGGGCGGAGCGGTGACGTGCCCGTGGCACGACTGGAAGTTCGACTTGAAGACCGGCGAAGGACTGACGAACCCGTCTTCGCCCGTGGCAGCACTCGCCGTCCGAGTCAACGACGGCTCGGTCGAGATCGACCGGGAGACTCTCCCGCAGAAAACGTCGCTGGCCGCGAACGTCGACGACGGCATCCATCGCTACCTTGTCCGATACGGATCGCTCGGCTGGATCGGAGTCTTCGGCAACGTCGACCGAGTCGAATGCCAGCATCGTGACCGAATCGTCCTGCAGACTCACCGAGGTCTGGAACTCGGCGAAATCCTCTCGACGCCGGAAGACCTCGCCGCGCAGAACAACAGCGACAAACCCGGCGGCGAAGTCGTCCGTCTGGCCGAGCCGGACGAAGTGAAAACTCACGAACCACGATCGCGCGAACTGACGCCACTTCTGATCGAAGAGTCCAGCAGCGTCCTGGCCGAGTCCGACATCGACCTGGCCATCGTCGACGGCGAAGTCCTGTTCGACGGCGAGTCCGCCGTGCTCTACTTCCTGGGCGACTCCAACCCCGACGCCGGCCCCCTGGTCACCGACATCGCCAAACGCCACGGCTTAAACCGCATCGAACTCTACCCATTCGTCGACCCTCCCGAACCAGAGGGCGGCGGCTGCGGTAAAGAAGGCTGCGGCGGCGGCGGTTGCAGTTCTTAGCCAGAGTGAATAACGCAGAGTCAGCAGTCTTCGTGAATCACTCTGCTTCAGGGTGGCACAGGTTGCTTGCAACCTGTGTCGCGCAGCGACAAGAGGTAACCGCAGTCAAACTGAAATACCTCTTGCGGCTTCGCCGCACTGGTTGCAAGCAACCAGGGCCACCCGCGTTCGTCCGAAGCCCCACAGACCCGATCAGCCGTAGGGTGTGACAAGCGGGCCAATTGGCCAATCGCGGTGTGCCGGCGCGGAGATCTTTCAAACTTCATTGACGCTCTGGTCACTCGAAAGCCGCCCGTGCCGGCAC
>JBLFXD010000277.1:0-8103 GCA_047611045.1 Planctomycetaceae bacterium
GGTCACAATGGGCGATTGACGAGCTTGTTTCCGCTGGTGCCGACGTGAACGCCCCTGACTCAGAAGGGAATTCGCCCTTGTATTGGGCAATGATACGTGGCGGTGGCGCGGAGGGAGAGGAAATTCTACAAGTACTCTTAAATCATGGTGCCGACATCGACCAGAAGATTGCACGTGATGGACGCACGTTGCTACAGGCTGAGGCAAGCAGCGGCGGGCAATCGTCAGCACAGGTACTGTTGGAATCCGGCGCAAATGTCAATGCAATAAACAAATATGGCCAAACGGCGCTTCACTTGGCGATCAGAGGTCCCGGTGTGCTTGATTCGCGAATACTGGATGTTGTGAAGTTATTACTGCGTCACGGCGCAACAGTCGACATCAAGGATCATCACGGAGTAACGCCGATCGACTTGGCAGAATCCAGAAAAATGCCGGAATTGACCGAGACGCTCAAGCAGGTAATTGCAGGCGGCTCGATTGGTCCTGATGTTGATGATGTTCCCTGAACTGGTGGTGACATAGGCTGAGTCGAGACCCGGCAATTCGAGACTTCGAGTTGCTCATGAGCGCAGAATGGCTCACAGGTGACACTGGTTAATTTGGGTAACTGAACAGGGGAACCGGTTGCTTGCCAACCTGTGTGCGAAGCACAAGAGGCAGGCTTCGGGTGAGATGCTGAATCCAGGACAGCTTCTCTTGTCGTTGCACGACTCTGTTTGCAAGCGAGCACGGCCACCCTCGCGCGGAGAAATCGAGAGCTACGGAACCTCTGAACGCGAAAACTATCGTCGCGCATGAATAAAACCCTGCATCGCTTTGTGCAATGCAGGGTCTGGCGATGATCGCAGGCCGTGGGGCTGACTACCGTGGCAGTGGAGCCGCTTTGTCTAACTTCGGGTCGAAGACGGAGTCGTCAAACTCGGCATCGAAGTTCAGGTAGAAGTGGGTGACGACTTCCGAGCGATTCTTAACTCGCGTCGGGTAGAGATATCCCTTTGGGCTGCGAGCTGTCTCGAGCACCAGTTGTTCGCCGAGCAGTTCTGGTTCCGAGCCGGTCAGCGACAACATCTGCGTCCTGCAGCTCATTCCGTTTTCCAGAGGGTCGACCCAGTAGTAGCTGAGGTCGTTGTGTTGCGGCCGCGGCTTTTTCATCGTCCGAGATTCGATCAGCACCGTGCCCTCGGGACCGTCCTCGGGATGCAACGTCAACACACCCTTGCGTCGAGGACTCGGCAAGCCGGTCGCGCCGTACATCATGAATTCCGGATACTCGATGATCGTCGGCATCGGGTCTTCAGGATTGATCGAGTACGAACCCTTCTTCGCAGGCTTCACGATGTAGTCCCACCGGTTTGGTTTGTCATCTGACGGTTTCGCGTCGTACTCGAACCTCCAGTGGTTTTTCCCATCCGAAAGTGTCGTTGGACGAAACCGTTCCTTCGAGAATTGAGCGGTCCACCATTTCAATGGGTCGGTTCCTTCAGGAGGAGCTTCTCGCCCATGAATCCTTTTCGAGTCAACCGGGTCCCATATCAGGTACTCGGTCCGCCATTGATTACCGCTTCGCCACAGCCGCGTGACGCGAACTGAATTGGACCAGTGCTTGCCCGGCGGCACCTGGATCGCCATTCCGTAGTACCGATCAAAATTCATCCGCACGTTCTGCCGCTGCGAGAGCAGTCGAGCGAGTCCCAGAGCCGGCATCGCATCCCTGATCGAAGTATCCTGCGCGACACCGAGATCGTAGATTGATGCCGGTCCGTCGTCCGGGAAACTGATCGTCGTTGTGCGGAGTTCTCCGTCAAGATTCGTGGTCATCGATACCGGCAGTTTCGATTCTGCGTCGACCCGGTAAGTGGCTGCCGACTCGTTTCCGTGAAAGCTGACGACCGCGTCAAATTCGTCGAAGCGTTGCCCATCAACTGTCACTTCACGCTGCCCGGTGATGGCGAGGTTCGCATCGGCCTCGGCGAAGTCCTTCAGGTCCTTGCCGTCCGCGAACGCCGAGAGAAACCCGCCGACCATTCTCATTGAAGTCTTGTCTGACCCCAGCATTGGTGACTTCACGATTTCGTTGTCCTGCAACCGGTACTCCAACCGAGCCCCCTGCCGGATGTCGACAAACATGGCGAACGGTGTCAGGCCATCAGGATTCTTACCCTCCGCCGGCACGGCTCTGATCGCCGCAACCAGTCGCCTAGGAGAGAACCACGACTCGATGGCGGACCCGTCTTTGAGTTGAGTTTTCGTCAGCATCCACGGCATCGCTCTGACGGCCGCTTGAGTCTGTGCCCATGCGACATTCTGCGGCTCGTTCGCTGAGAACAGGCTGACGGCCACCAGCACGACGGCGGTGACAAGCACCACCCATCCCCATCCGCGCCGCGTTTCTCGACGGGTGGCTGGGTCATCAGTTGGCAGTGTTGATCTCTGCGGAGTGGCCGGCTGCGATACCGGGGGCTCGACCATCGGCGAGCTACTCGTTTGAGCCAACAGTCGCTCTCGGAGTTCCGCGACGTGTTCGGGGCGAGGTGTCATCGGCGTGTCTCCGGCTTCTCGAACCCACTCATTGAGCAAAGCATCAGCCGCGTCGTCAGGACGGTCGGCATCAGGGTTATTGGTCGGTGTGTTCATGAGGATTCCCTCGCAACGTTGAGTGACTGGGGGAAGTACGAGCGGAGCAGACTTCGTAAGCGTGTCCTGGCACGAGTCAGCATCGACTCGACAGCCTTCGGACTCTTGCCCACGCGATCGGCGATCTCGGCGACGGACATCGAGTCAACGTACTTGCTGACCAGCACGTCCCGAGCGGTGTCGTCCATCTCGGACAAAGCAGCACGCACGGCGTCGGCGCGTTCGACTTCCTCGATGACGTCTGCAGGAAGCAGGTCATCGTCGAGTGCCGACGCCTGATCTGTCTCCTCATGAAGTGGCTGCTCGGAACGGCCACTGGCTCGCCGAAAGTGCATCGCGACTCGCCGTTTGGCAATGCCGAACAACCAGCCACGAAACTCGCCGCGTTCGGGAGCAAACTGGTCGATCGCCGACATGGCGGTCAGCCAGGCGTCCTGATGCAGCTCCTCGGCGAGAGCTCGATCGCCCCCCACCAGATGCGCGATAAATGCGTAGGTGGACGTGACATATTTGTCATAGGCATCCCCCCACGCCTGCTGATCAAGACAACGCATCGCGGCAACGTCGTCTGACGGCGCTGAAGATTTCATGCGTTAACTCCAACAGGTCGGAAACTTGAATTCCAGGGAGTCTTTGCACGAGCCGCCAAAATCCTTCGCAGCTTTCTGCCGAATTCTCAACTTTATTCTCGGTTGATCAGGTGATGCCGCAGCAGCGATCAACTCAGCAATCAAAGAGAAAGCCCCGGCGACCAGATGGTCACCGGGGCTTTTCTTGATCTATTCGGACTTTTAATCGCAGAGGGTCGCGGAGAAGGAAAATGCACAGAGGGAACGGAGAGCCGATTGACTCTCCCTGTCCTCTGCGTTTGTTGCCTCTGTGTCCTCTGCGATTTGTTCCTTACCTTACTCGTCAGTCACGCAGCCGTCAGACGCGGACTTCACCGTTTTGATGTACCGGTAAAGCGTTCCGCGAGTTGCTTTGAACGGTGGGGCTGTCCAGGCTTCTCGACGCTTCTGCATGTCTTCGTCGGAAACGTCGACGGTGATGGCGTTGGACTCGGCGTCGATCGTGATCGTGTCGCCGTTCTGGACGAGGCCGATGGGGCCGCCGTCCTGAGCTTCCGGCGTGACGTGCCCGACAATGAAACCGTGCGAGCCGCCTGAGAATCGTCCGTCGGTAATCAGAGCGACGTCTTTTTCCAGACCGTATCCGCAGATCGCGGAAGTCGGCGTCAGCATTTCCGGCATGCCCGGTCCGCCTTTTGGGCCTTCGTACCGAATGATGATGACGTCGCCCTTCTGGATTTCTTTGTCTTCCAGACCTTTGAGCATGTCTTCTTCGGAATCGAAGCAGCGAGCCGGTCCGGAGAACTTGAGACCCTCTTTGCCAGTGATCTTGGCGACCGCTCCGTCCGGGCAGAAGTTGCCTCTCATGATGCGAATGTGGCCGGATTCTTTGAGCGGCTTTTCGACCGGATGAATGATGTCCTGACCTTCGAGGAGTCCATCCAGAGTGGCCACGTTCTCGGCCATCGTCTTGCCGGTAACGGTCATGCAGTCACCGTTGAGCAGTCCCTTTTCGAGCAGGTACTTCTGCACGGCCGGGATGCCGCCGATGTTGTGCAGGTCTTCCATCACGTACTTGCCGCTCGGCTTGAGGTCGGCGATGTACGGGATGCGGTCGCTGACTGCCTGGAAGTCGTCGATCGTCAGGTTGACGTCGACCGCTCGTGACATCGCAATCAGATGCAGCACGGCGTTTGTCGAACCACCCAGAGCGATCACGATCACCATCGCGTTTTCAAAAGCTTCGCGAGTCATGATGTCGCGTGGCTTCAAGTCGATCTCAAGCAGATGCTTAATCGCATCGCCAGCCGCCAGACATTCTCCGTGTTTCAGAGGATCGTCGGCCGGAATGGACGAACTGTACGGCAGCGACATGCCCAGCGTTTCAATCGCTGATGACATCGTATTGGCCGTGTACATGCCGCCGCATGCTCCGGGGCCGGGGCAACTATTACGAACGATCTCCTGCCGCTCTTCGTCGTCAATCGATCCGCCAATGTACTGACCGTACGCCTGGAACGCCGACACGATGTCCAACTTTGGATGCCGGTCCGAACAGCCCGCTCGAATGGAACCACCGTAGACCATGATCGCCGGCCGGTTCACCCGAGCCATCGCCATCACGCAGCCGGGCATGTTCTTGTCGCAGCCGGGGATCGTGATCAGCCCGTCATACCACTGTCCGCCCATGACCGTTTCGATCGAATCAGCGATCAAGTCTCGCGACTGCAGCGAGTAGCTCATCCCGTCGGTGCCCATCGAGATGCCGTCGCTCACGCCGATCGTGTTAAACCGCATCCCGAACAGGTCGACTTTCTCGACGCCTTCTTTGACGCGATTGGCGAGGTCGAGCAGGTGCATGTTGCACGGGTTGCCCTCGTACCAGACGGACGCGATGCCGACCTGAGCCTTCTTCATATCGGCGGCGGTCATGCCCGTCGCATAGAGCATGGCCTGCGACGCACCCTGCGAAGCTGGCTGCGTGATTCTGGAGCTGGTTTTGTTGAGTGGCTCGGACATTTCAATTCCTGTAGAGCGGCATGGCCGCGGTCGTTGTTGCGTTATTCGTTGTCAGACTCCGCGAGCGGCGGAGTATTACTTTCTGATGTCGTAAGTGGTGAGTTTTTCCATGTCTCGCAGGTAGAGTCGTCCGTTCGCGACGACGGGATGAGCCCACGTCGGGAATTTACCCTTCTCAATTTCGAAATATCCCTTCTGGACGTACTCCTTCGGATTGGCCTCAACCAGCGCCACTTTATTCTTTTCGCCGTAGAGATAAATGTGTCCGTCAGCGTAAGTGACGGCGCCCTTACCAGCGCTACGATCCTGCCAGACAATTTCGCCGGTTTCGAAGTTCATGCAGATCAGCGTGTTGCTGCCGGTTCCGTAAATGTAGCCGTCGACGAGCACCATGCCGCCGTGATGATTCTGAATCTTCGTCTCGAAGTAATCCGGAGTCGCCACGAACCCGTCGTCAGACTTCGTCAGTCGAGCCAGTCCGCCACCCGTTCCGTAAGCCGATGCCGAGAAAACGGCATTGTTGTGAAACAGCGGCGTGGAAACATTCGCCGTGCGGTTCGCAGACTTCTCGTACGACCAGAGCAGGTCGCCGGTTTCAGCGTCCAGGCCGACGACTCGAGGCGGTGCTTCTGGTGATCTTTTACTCCCGAGTCCGCCGGTAAAGGTGATGACCTGCCGGACACCGTGAGACTCGACAACGACCGCCGAGCAATAGTGAGCTTTGTCGCCGACGTCGGCGCTTCGCCAGATGATCTCGCCGTTCAACTTGTTCAATGCAACGACCGCTCCATCTTTCCCGCCGGGCGTGACAATGACTTTGTCGCCATCGATCGTGGGGCTCTCGCTGAAACCCCAACCTGGAACACCTCCGCCGAAGTCGTCCTTGAGATGCTTCGTCCAGACAATGTCGCCGTTCTCTGCTTTCAGACAGGTGACATCTCCGCCGCCGCCTTCAACATAAACCAGACCGTTGTCGACCGTCGGGGTCCCTCGCGCGCCGTCGCCTTTTCCGTGCTTGTACAGCTTCGTTTCGTGCGGAGGATGAACCGACCAGATGACCGAGCCGTCGGACTCTTTCAGACAAAGAATGCGACCTTCGCCGTCAACATTGCCCAGAGTGAAAACGCGGCCGTCGGCGATTGCCAACGACGAGTAGCCGTCGCCGATCGTGTCGACCTGCCAGACAACCTTCGGGCCGCCTTCTGGCCATTCGGTCAGCAGGCCTGTTTCCTGCGAAATGCCGTCGGCATTAGGGCCTCGCCACTGAGGCCAGTCGCCCGGCTGTCCAGCGAAGAGGTTCGTTGTCAGGCCCAGAGCAACCACAGCGAGCGTGGAGCGAAGGAATGAGGAATCCATGGCGCACCTTGGAGGCAGGAAAGTTGGGGTGGGATTGCCGCAGTCGTCGTGCGAAGCGGCTCGTTGAGGATTCGGACAGCCAAACCCGGCTGATTTCTTTCGGGCGGGCATTCTCACGAGAAACGGCCACGACTCGCAAGCGACCGACAGCCGGTTATAAGACGACCGGTGATTAAACTTGTGGTGTGCCACTGGTCTCTGCCAGTGCGGAATTGCCAGAAGACGCCGATTCGAAGAAGCACTGGCAAAGCCAGTGGCACACCATAATTGGATCAAGCCATTACCGATCGCCTGCTTCAACGCCCTGATTGTGACTGCCTGAACCCTCACCTATTATCCCGCGTCTTGGCCGCAGTTTTGACCTTCTCACCCTCAATATCCGCATCCAGATTCGGCTCCACCATGACAGTTCGCACGCGTTTTGCTCCCAGCCCGACTGGATACATGCACATTGGCGGGATGCGAACCGCACTGTTTAACTGGCTTTACGCGAAGAAACACGGCGGCCAGTTCATCCTCAGAATCGACGACACCGACCAGCAGCGCAACGTCGACGACGCCCTCGCCCCGATCCTGCAGGCCTTCCGTTGGTTGAATCTGGACTGGGACGAAGGCCCGGAAGTCGGCGGCGACTACGGACCTTACTTCCAGTCGCAACGCGGAGAATTCTACACCACCGCCGCCGATCGTCTGCTGGCCGAAGGCAAAGCGTATCGCTGCTTCGACAGTTCGGAAGAAGTTCAGGCCGACAAAGAAGCCGCTCGCGAAAACGGAACACCGCCGGCAGGCATGCGACGATCACTCGATCTGAGCGACGCGGAAATCCAACAGAAGCTCGACAACGGCGATCCCTGGGTGCTGCGTTTCAAGGTTCCGCAGGATCGGAAGATCGAGATCGAAGACGAAATCCGCGGGCACGTCGAATGGGACGCCGCGCTGATGTTCGATCCAAACATTATGCGTTCCAACGGCTCGCCGCTCTACAACTTCGCAACGGTCGTCGACGACGCTCAACTCAAAATTACGCACGTCATCCGCGCCGAAGAACATCTTTCAAACACAGCGATTCAGGTTCTGCTGTACGAAGCGCTTGGAGAACCCGTTCCGACATTCGCACACATTCCATTCGTCATGGCTCCGGGCACGAAGAAGAAAATTTCAAAACGTGACGTCGACAAATACCGGAAGAGTCCGGCTTTCAAAATTCTGTTTGACCTTTCGAATTCGGTGCTGCCGCAGATCGGCCTCGACGAAGACTCTCTCAACCCGGTGATGGTCGAATTCTACGAACAGACCGGGTTCCTGCCGGCCGGCCTGTTGAACTCGCTCGGTCGAACCGGCTGGTCGTTCGACGAAACGACCGAGTTCATGTCGCTCGATTTTCTGATCGAGAATTTCTCGCTCGGCCGAGTCGTCAAAGCATCCGCCGCGTTCGATCCGGAAAAACTGATGAGCTACCAGGCTCACTGGATGAACGAACTCTCCGCCGCCGAGCGAGCCGAACGCTGCGCCTCGTTCCTGC
>JBLFXD010000278.1:0-8096 GCA_047611045.1 Planctomycetaceae bacterium
GACTCCTCAGGCCAGTAGTCGCGATCCCGTTCCGGCAAAATCAGGCGACGAGTTGCGGTCTCACCCGCAGTTAATCGTCGCCAGAATTCTTCGCGATTGCCCAGCGGACTGACGACACCGATCCCCGTAATGAGCACTCGGTTTCGTCCGGACATCGGCAGCGACCAGCCGGGGTTCTGCGGGACTGGCAATTCAGGTGCGGTTGCTGGATCGGCAGACGGCAAACAACGCCCCGCCGAACATGACGACGACGATGCCGATTTCGACCGTGAAGCTGCGGCCCGATATCACATTTGATACCGGAGCTGGAGTCGGTGCCTGAGCCAGCAGACCGCTATCAGCAAATGCGTTACCACTAACTCCTGCAAGCGCGGCTGTCAGTACGAGCAGCACGGTTGCGAATTGAAATGGTTTGACGACTCGCTGCATCTTTGGCTCGCGTGCTGGTCAAAGTTTGAGTGGGCAGAGCGAGAACTGACTCGACTCTCGTGTAACTCTCTGAGCGATGATAAACAAACCCGGCAGGCGAATAAAACCAACGGAACTGGCGAACTCGACAATACGATCGCAGAGCGGTCGGTTCGGCCGGCTGCCCTGCCTCAATCCTCGCTGGGTTCCTGCGGCAGTGTTCTCATCCCGATCGCGAAGGAAATCCATCCGACGATCATCAGCGTACCGCCGATCGGAGTAATCGCTCCCAGCCATTTCATGCCGGTAAGCACGAGCACGTAGAGACTGCCGGAAAACAGAGCGATGCCCAGCACAAAGCACCACGCGGCAATGTGGTGGCTTTTTCTGACTGTGGTTTGCTGCGCGGCCGCCACCCCAAGAACCAGCAACCCGAGCGCGTGGTACATGTGGTAATCCGCGCCCGTCTTGAAATCCTGGAGGTATTTGTACGTCGAGGGAACGGTGTGCCCGGCGATCGATTTCTCCTGATCGCCGTACACGGCCTTCAATCGAGGTTCGAGGCCGTGCGCACCGAACGCTCCGAACACGACCGCAAGTGCGGCGAGGATCGCTCCGGTGATAATCCACTGTCGCGGAGTCTTCATTTTCACAACAGCTCTCAACTAGAGAAAACACCAACGGTCGCAAGACCTCGGGCGTCGATCAGTGTCCGCTCCGTAGGGTATGTCGAGCGCAGCGCTGGCATACCATTTCGGGTTTGGTTCAGGAAATGGCACGCCAGCGCTGCGCTCGACATGCCCTACCCACAGTGCCGAACGATTTCAGTCTTTGGATTTTTCGGGAGCGGGTTTCTTCTCGGCGTCCTTCGCGGCTTTCTCGAAGTCTCCGGCCGCGACGATGACGATTCGTTCTGGATCAAGGTACTTATTTACGACTTCCAGAACCTGCTCGGCCGTTACGGAGCGGACTTTCGTTTCGAGACCGCTGTAATACTCCATTGACCGTCCGGCTCGAGCTGTGCTGCTGAGCGTGCTGACCAGAGTTCCGTCGCTGCCGCGACTGACGGCCTGACTCTGCAGCCAGCCCTGCTTGGCAGACGCCAGTTCTTCGGCGGTAACGCCTTTGGATCGGAGCAGGTCGAGTTCTTCTCGAATCGCGGCTTTGACCTTCGTCATGTTCGCGGGATTCGAGATGGCGTACGTGTAGAAGACCGACCGATTGTCGAGCGACGAAACCGACAGACCGGAACGGATACCGTAAGAAAGGCCTTCTTTCTGGCGGACGCGATTTCCCAGTCGGTTGGCGAGGGCGCCACCACCGTAAATGTAGTTGCCCATCAAAAGTGCCGGGTAATCCGGATCGTCGTCCTTCATCGGGAACGAGGTCACGGCGAAGTACATCGCGTTGGCTTTGTCGGGCGTGTTGATATCTTCGGTTTCGGCCGTCAGTTTCTGATCGCCAGTCTTCTTGATTCGGACATAAGGCTGCTCCGATTTCCAGCCGCCGAGAATCGACTGAACCTGCTTGAGCGTCGCGTCTGAATCAAAATCGCCGACGATGCTCAGCTCGCCGTTCGATCCGTTGAGGAATTCAGAGTAAAGGCGTTTGATCTCGTCGATAGTCACCGCCTTGACCATTTCGATTTCTTCCGGGATCGACGGCGTGTAAAGCGGGTGCCCTTTCTTGTAAGGCGAAATACGTTTTTGAGCCGCGCGCTGTGCAAGTGCCATCGGCTCGGTCGAACCTTGCTCCAGCGACGTGACGGCCTCGTTTCGAAGGACGTCCAGTTCACTTTCGGGGATCGTTGGATTTCGGAGCACCTCGCCGAGCAGTTCAAGCGCTCGTTTCAGGTTGGCTCGTTTTGTTTTGATCGTGAACGTTGTTTCGCCCGCCGATCCACTGCCGCTGAGCTGGGCGAAGTTGCGGTCGAGTTCGTCCTGAAGCTGTTGACGATTGAGGTCTTTCGTTCCACGGGTCATCAGCGTCGGCAGGAATTCGGCGATTGTTGCCTGACCCTGCAGACTTTCTTCCGTTCCGTAACGCAGCGTTAATCGAAGCTCCACAGCCTCGCCGCGATTTTTCTTGGGCAGCAACGCGACCTTCAGGCCGTCGTTGATCGTGAGCCGTTGCGTCCGTTGTTCAACGTTCTCGGGTGAGACGTCGAAGTTTTCTCCGGCGGCAATCGCTTTGCGGCCTTTGTAGTCGCCAATCATCTCGGCCAGTGCTGGAGTTTCAGGAACCGACACGCGGTCGGCCTCTTTCATCGGCAGATACATGCCGACCGTGCGGTTGTTCTGTCGAAGGTATTTTTTTGCGACGGATTGAACCTGCTCGACGTCGACTTTCTCCAGCCGATCTCGATAGAGGAAGTACAGTCGCCAGTCGCCTTGCGCGGCCCATTCGCTGAGCTGAATCGCCAGGCGTCGCGAATCCGACGTCGCCAGCTCCCACTGTTTGAGTAATCGCTGTTTGGCTCGATTAACGTCTTCTTCGCTGATCTCTGATTCGCCGAAGCCTTCGACGACGTCCAGCATCGCATCCAGAACGATTCGAGGTTCGTTGCCTTTGTTAACTTCAGCGATCAGCAGGAAGATGCCGGGATCATGCAACGCGAACGCCGCTCCCGAAACGCTTGATGCTCGTTTCTTCTCGACGAGTTCTTTGTAAAGACGCCCCGCTGGTTCGGCGGTCAGCATGGACTCCAGAACGTCGATCGCCGCGTACTCCGGATGCGGGCCTGCCGGAATGTGATAGACGGCTCCGACGGCGGCAATTTCGCCGACTCGACGAAGCGTGACAAATCGCTCGCCGTCCTGCGCGGGTTCCTGCGTGTAGGTTTTGTCGAGCTTTCGTTCTGGGCGAGGAATCGACCCGAAGTGCTTTTCCGTGAGAGCCATCGCCTCTTTGCCGTCGAACTTTCCGGCAATCACCAGCAACGCGTTGTCCGGCTGGTAATAGCGACGGTAGAAGTTGCGAAGGTTTTCGATGGGCACTCGCTCGATGTCAGCCTGGTTGCCGATCGTCGAGTTGCCATAGTTGTGCCAGAGGAACGCTGCGGAAACCATCCGCTTCCACAGGACGGACGTCGGGCTGTTCTCGCCTCGTTCAAATTCGCTGCGGACGACGGTGAACTCAGTTGCCAGATCTTCTGCCGCGACATTGCTGTTGATCATGCGGTCGGCTTCGAGCTTGAGCGCGAACTCAAGGTTGTCGTCGTTGCCCGGCAGCGTCTCGTAATAGTTGGTTCGATCGAGCCACGTGGTGCCGTTGAAGTTGGCTCCGCGATCCTTCAGCGACTTGGGAACGTCGGGGTGTGTCGGCGTCCCTTTGAAAAGCATGTGCTCCAGCAGGTGAGCCATGCCGGCTTCGCCGTACCCCTCGTGCCGCGAACCAACGAAGTAGGTCACGTTGACGGTGACCGTCGGCTTTGAATCGTCCGGGAACATCAGCACTCGCATGCCGTTGTCGAGTTCGAACTCGGTGATGCCTTCGACTGAGGTCACCAGTTTGGTTTCAGCCCGGGCCGTCGCCGCTGAGCTGACAATAGAAATCGCGACGAGGCAAATCATCGTCGCCGCAAGAATCTTCCGTGTAGGCATGGTCCGTTCCTTTTCGCTCCGTCGGTAAAATCGAACAGAGCGA
This sequence comes from Planctomycetaceae bacterium, assembly GCA_047611045.1. Lineage (GTDB taxonomy): Bacteria > Planctomycetota > Planctomycetia > Planctomycetales > Planctomycetaceae > JABMPE01. The sequence goes on from JBLFXD010000278.1 coordinate 4,054, forward strand.
AAAATAGCGGAGCGGTGGTCTCACATGCCAGCGGTGCGGCAAAACTGGGATGACTCGCACATTTCCCGAGTCAATTCGTGAGTGATTCCTGCGAGGAATATCGCCGGCGAACTCGGATTACGGCAGGATCACGATCAGTGCGTAGACCCAAGCGCCGGATGACAGACTGCCCGTCAAGCTGAACTCGGGGACTTCCAAAGCGTACGGCACGCAGTCGCCGGGTCGGGCGTAGCCGAAGTCGTAGACCGTGTGGCAGACGCTGTTGCCTTCGCTCATCATCTGGTACGGAAGCGTCGCGATCGTAGTGTAGAACCGGGCTCCGGACAGGAACGGCTGCAGGATGCAGACTTCGTTGCCGTAGCGTTCAAGCTGAGGGTCTTCAAAATACAGCGGGTTGTACTTCAGCTGCGGAGCTTCCCACGAGTACGACAGCGGTGTCCAGTCGCGGCTGTAGCCAACCGTGTGTTGGACGACGGGCACCTGACTGAGTTTTTTGTAAGCTCGGCGTTCCGGCAGCAGTCGTCGCTCACCATCGTTGTCGACAAGTTTGGGAGTAATGCTCAACGACGTTCGTCCGATGGCTCGGAAGCCTTGCAGATCGTTTGCGGCCGCTTCATCCCAAATGGACGTGGCCGAAGCGTTGCTTGTCGTCGCCTCCTGATACTCGACCGGAGCTGGCGGAACGGGCTGCGAGAACTCAGCCATCGCCAGTGCCGGATTCTCCAGCGACATGACACTTTTGTGGCCGGTCACGAATTCGATTTCGTCGAGCACTTTTTCAGGTCGTTCCTGATAGACCTGCAGCGGGATGGCGATCTCGGCGGCCGCTTCGGCAAAGGCGTGCGACATTTCGACATCGCCCGCAGCGAGTTCCAACCGGGCTCGCGTCAGGAGTTTGCGGACGTGTTCCGGCGCGATGCTTGTCTCGTCGAACGATGCTGATTCTGCAGCGGCGATGGCGATCGGCTCGTTGAGTGACGGAAGTTTGGCAGGCTGCTCGACAGATGCAAAATCGCTGGCAGCAGTTTCAGGAATCGTCGGTGCGGTTTCGAGAGCTGTCGGCTCAACGGTCGCTGACAGATCTTCTGGAGAAGCTTCGGGCAATAATCCAGCAACCGTCTCCGCTTCAGAGGCGGGTTCAGGCAGAGTCACGTTTTCGAACGGGTGGAGACTTTCTTCGTAGCCAGCTCGTAGCCACTCAAGCTCTGAGCCTGCCACGGTTTCGTCCAGCGCTTCGGCGACGATGACGCCCTGGCCGTCGTCCGGCATCAGTTGAACCATTTGCGGTCCGACCGGAGGGCTGAGCGGCGAGTTTTGATAGATGAGGTTCAGGTTGTTGGCGATGCGTGAATCGTAAGGTGCCAGCTCGGCTCCCAAGCGGGTTAGCTCTTCGGCTTCGACGAATTCGCCCTGCAGGTAGAGCGAGTACCCCCAGTCAGCGAGCAGCTCGGCATTTTCGGGAGCGAGCTCGTAGGCTCGTCTGAAATTCCCGTTCGCTGTATCAAAGTCGCCGCTGGCGGCGGCAATGATTCCGAGACGGTGATACACCAACGGGTTTGTGGGGTTATCCGTAACGAGCTTCTCGTAAGCCTTCTTCGCAGCTTTCGTTTTGCCTTTTCGTTCGTCCTGTCGCGCGATGCTCAGACGAGTTTCGTAGTCCTCGATCTGCCGACTCGGAACAGGCAGGCTGCTGGCGATCGAAGAGGCTCGCTGCGCGGCCTGATGGCAACCCGAAACGGCGACGGTTCCCAGCAGTGCAAGGGTCAGGGAGGCTGCAGTCGACTTCATAGAAATCACCGTATCCTTGAGAAGCTGGCAATTCGCTCAGCCCGCCGTCTTGTCGACGAAGCAGTGATGCTGTCACGGTCTGTCTTGTGCTGTAAGCGGCTATCCCGGTTTGGTGAGAAGCTGCTGGCGCGTCGCCGACGGACTGACTCTGCACAGGCAGAATGTCCGCCGAGCAAACGACACGTCTGGAGTCTTCGTCACAATCGACACTCAGAATCGACAGCGAGCAGATCGACCGATTCTGTCGATGCAGATTGCGGGACCGTCACGCCGCGCACAACCGGCACAATCGGCAAGGTTTACCACGTTAGGACGTGTGTGACGCTCAGTTTAGAAACGTCCCTGGCAATACGTGGGGCAGGTTTGAAACCCGCCTCGGCAGGATGCAATCCTGCCCCACAACTTGACAGTCAATTCCAGAACCGTCCTTAAGAAGCGGCGCTGCCGACCTGAGAATTAGCCGGCCAGCGTGGCGGCGGCGGTACGAAGGAGCTGCTGGGTTTCTTCGAAGTCGATGCAGCCATCGGTGATCGAGATGCCGTACTCGATGTTGGCGGGGTCGGTCAGCTTTTGATTGCCGGCTTTGAGATTGCTTTCCAGCATCAGGCCCATGATCGACGAGTTGCCGGCGGCTTTCTGGCCGATGACATCGTTCCACGCGACGTGCTGCCTCGCGTAATCCTTGTTGGAATTCGCGTGGCTGCAGTCAACGATCAGGCTGGGAGTCAGGCCAGCAGATTCCAACCGCTCGGCAGCCGAGTTGATCGAATCAGCATCGAAGTTCGGGCCGGATCGACCGCCTCGCAACATGAGATGTCCCCACGGGTTTCCCTTCGTGTTGACGATGCAGGTTCGGCCATCCTGGTCGATGCCCAGAAAGCTGTGTTCGGTCTTTGCAGAGAGCAACGCGTCGAGTGCGCTCTGCAGGCTGCCGTCGGTTCCGTTCTTGAATCCGACCGGCATTGAAAGGCCGCTGGCCATCTGACGGTGTGTCGGCGATTCGGTCGTGCGGGCACCGATCGCTCCCAGAGTGATCAGGTCGGCGATGTATTGCGGCGTGACCGGCTCAAGCAATTCGGTCGCGGCGGAGAGGCCGATTTCGTTGATGTCGAGCAGCAGCTTGCGAGCCCGGCGAAGCCCGGTGTTGATGTCGAACGTGTCGTTCATGTGGGGGTCGTTAATGAGCCCCTTCCAGCCGACGGTTGTCCGTGGCTTTTCGAAGTACACACGCATGACCACGAAAATCTGATCCTGCACCTCTTCTGCCAGAGTCTTTAACTTCTCAGCGTATTCCAGCCCGAGATCCGTATTGTGAATCGAGCACGGGCCGACGATGGCAACCGGACGGGAATCTTCGCCGGAGATGATCTTTTGCAAAGCATCTCGACAGTCGACGACCGTTCGAGCGGCCGCTTCGGAAATCGGGAACTCGTCCTTCAGTTCTTTCGGCGAAATGAGCGGATCCGTGCCGCGAATTCTGAGGTCCTGAGTTCGAAGATCCTGGGAAGGCTGCATGGCTCACCAAAAAGAAAAAGCACCCTCGGTGAATGAGGGTGCCAGTGATTCTGCTCAGTTAAAATCTCTGATCAACATTCGAGGAAAACTGGTCACTCGCGTCGAAAAGAGCGGTCGCAAACCTCGACGAGGCGGAGCCTGCCGAGGCTATTAACTGCCAGGGCTGCAATTATGTGGCTTTGTTGAGGCGTGCGCGACGTTCAGCACGTCGGCGAGCACGACGATCGGTATCGCTCGGCTTTTCGTAGTATTCGCGACGACGCATTTCCTTCTTGATTCCAGCGTGCTCAACGAGCTTCCGAAATCGCTTGACCGCGTCCTGAATCTTCTCCCCGTCTCGAAGTCGCAACTTGACCACCAAACGCCCCTTTTTCTTTGTTAACTGAGCTTACTCATGATTGATCGCCTCTCCTGTTTTTAACTGAGAGGTTGTTGGAAACCGGCGCAAATATGGCCGGGACAGTTTCTGCAAGGCCGGCAGAATACGGACTTCCTGGTTCTCACGCAACCGGTCGAGTTGCCCGCAAACAGGCAATTTACCGGCTGATTCTTCCCTGCTTAGTAACGGATGTGTTCTTGTGTACTCGCCGACGCATAAGCAACGGCAAATAAGAAAAGAGGGGCGACCGACGATGGCCTGCCCCTCTTGAATTCAGTTTTCGATCGTGATTCGTGACCGGAATCTAATCCGGCCTCGAAATCAGCGAGCGTCCCACCACCAGCGATTTGCCGGCAGGCTG
>JBLFXD010000279.1:0-8065 GCA_047611045.1 Planctomycetaceae bacterium
TGGTCGCAGTCGATTCAGGCAACTGCTTGAAGTACAGGTCCTGCCTCCACTGGACGCTCTCCTGCCCGCGACCCACGTCTGGCGCGAGCCCATCTGCTTGCTGAACCTCGCTGATACTCGCTGAGCCACTGCCGGCCCTGCCTCACCATTGGGCTGCCGCTTCGCGCTGCCCTGAAGCCAGGGAAGAATGCTCTCCTACTATGTAAGCGAGATTCCGGGATTCACCGTTCAGTTTCTAAGCCGCCGAGTCGCGCATGTTTCTCGGCAAGCTCCTGCTGTCCGGAATCACGATAGTACTTTGCCAGCATGCGATTGGCTTTCTGATGATGCGGATTGCGAGCAAGGATCGTCTTCAACCAGGCGGCCGCATCTTTCTTCATTCCCTGTTGGAATAGAATCTCGGCTGCTTCCAACCGATGGGGCGTGGATTCGGGCTTTCTGGCCAACTCTATAACGATGTCGACAAGACGTTGGCAGCGCTGCTGTGTCTCTCGACTCAGCGTCAAAGCGTCGGCCGCTTTCTCGCTTTCACCGAGCATTGAATACGCCGCCGAGAGTGCATGCCAGGCAGACGAACTTTCGGGCGTAATTCGCGTCGATACCGTCAAGTATTTAATCGCTTCCGCCACTTCGTTTCGGTCAAGGTGCAAGCGCCCCAACTCTTCCACGATCTGTGATCTCAGTTCGACATCGGGAGTTTCAATGCAACGCAACAGGATTGCTTCGGCCTCGTCGGCACTACCCGTCTGTACCAGACATTTGGCGAAGATCAGCGAAGTTCTGGCCGTCGGTTCCTGATCGTAGCAAATCTGTAATTCAGGAGCCGCCTTACTCGCCAGGTTGAGTGCCAGCAGGCATTCTCCCCACCCAAGTCGGGCTGCGAGGCAGTCTGGACGATCCTGCACTAAAGCCTCGTACTCGTCTGCAGAAGCTGCGTGGTTCCCCAAACGTGAAAACAAGGCAGCCTTCATCAAACGGGGTTGCGTGGCATCTGGGCGCCACTCAAGCCAGAACCCGACGCATTTCAGAAATTCGGGAATGTTGAATGCAGCCAGATGCCCATTCGCCATCGCCTCGTATACTTCGGCCGTATCCGAAGGCACCAAATTACTGGCGAAGATAAGCTGCAGCTCTCTCTTAACCGAGTCGATCTGTCCTGACTGAGCAACCGCCAGTATCTGTTCGAAGCGAATACCCCGACGATCCCACCCCAACCGCTGAGCAGTCCGCAATGCCTGCTCAGCAAGAGAAAAGTCGCCCATCCGGCGGGCGGTCTTTGCCAGAAGGAACTGACACTCCACACACGATGGACGGCGAACCGCGTATTCACGTGCTAGTTCGAACGCATCATTCAGTCTCGAATCCGCCAGAAAACTGCGAATACGCCAGCACTGCAAACGGTCCTGGAGAAGAGGTGTTTGTAGTAGCCCGCCAATGAGGCATGTTGCTAACAACAGAAGGGACCATCGCCGCTTTTTAGACCGCATTGTCAAGCGAGCTTCGGTCATTGCACAACAGACCCGACATCAGTCGACCAGTCGGAATTCAAAGACATTCATGGAACCATCGGTATCCAGCGTTGCAACCAACTCGCTCCTGTCTGGACTTGCGAACTTTTCTGGAATCTCGCTCTTGATTTCTGAAGGAGAATCCCCTTGTGCTATCTGCATCGTCTGCATGTCTTCAGGCTTCATTGAAGTCAAGTCTTCCTCTTGCGCCGAGGTTTTGGCAATCCCCACTTTGGCATTGCCGATTGGAGCACCCGGACGACCACCAGTCGTCATGACGAACTTCCCTTCGGAATTCGTAATCCCCATTGCAAGAGGAGCACCTTCGATGCGAAATGTTACGGTCGCACCCGAGACCGGCTGATCCTTGTAGTAAACAGTCCCTGTTGCAGATACCAGCGCTAGTGAGTCGCCGCCACCACAGCCAACCGACAGGACGGGCAGAAGAACAAGCACTCCCCAGATTCCCAGTGATCTCATATCGATATCATCCCTTAGATGCCTCAGATCTGAAAAAAAAAACAGCCGAACCGCGATTCCGGGTTCGGCTGTAACAGGTCAACAGTCGGGTGATGTTCAAAAATCTCCGAGCACCGCGCCGTCGCTGCGACTTCCCAGGTTTTGATAGGTCTCGTAGTCCACATTCTCGCTAATCATACGAACCGCTCCGTCAACGAACAGAAAATGCGCTCCGCCAACGTGAGAGGAACGGAATGCCCAACTGAGATTCCAATTGTTTCGATTCGTACAAGCTGGAAATTCTGGATCCTGTGGCTGGTAAGGAGGCAGGCAAGTGTTCATTGTGTTGATTGGCGCCGAAGTTGATGCATGAGCGTTGGCCATCCCGTTATAGTTCCACCACCCACCTCCATGATCGTTGCACGCTGGCAGGATCTCCCCCACCATGATCGTGTTCGACGTCCCGTCGGTTACGTCTTTGATTGACAACGGGACAGCGAGTATTCGTCCAAACATGCCGGAAATCCCCTGCTTATGGGTAGCATTGCCGTGATCGAATTGGCCGCCCGGATTCTGGTAGTGTACTCCGGGAGTAAAATAGATGTTACAACCCCCACTAGCGGAGGGAGTTCGTTGCGAGCCCAGCGAACCACTGTAGCTGGCCTGTGCCCAGTTTCCGTCGGGGCTGGAGGACGCGTCCGAAGGGCACGTCGCATAGGGGACCTGGTGCTGGCGCAGGGGTTTGCCATCGACAACTTTGTTAAAAGCATTCGCACTGCCGAAGTCGAGCTCGTTGTAGAGGGCCGTTTGATCTGTGTATGGAAGGATACGGACCTGCCAGCCGATATGTGGATTGCCCCAGTTTTGCCCCGCAATGGGGAAACTTTTTTCGACGTCATGATAATTGTGCAATGCAATTCCGTACTGTTTCAAGTTGCTCTTGCACTGTGAGCGACGAGCAGCTTCACGAGCCTGCTGAACTGCTGGCAGCAGCAGGGCTACGAGGATCGCAATGATGGCGATCACCACGAGCAGCTCGATGAGTGTGAAACCTGCGAGACGGCGAGACATCTTTCGTTTCATTGCAACTCTCCCAAAAATGAGGGTAAACAAACGCACAAAGCCCGCAGTGAGTGCGGTATCACACTCACAGAAACACAATCTAAACAAGCGAACAACGCAAATAAAAATATCCCGTTTGGTGTAATTCGAATACGATCGGCAGCGCAACCATCAAAATGATTAATGCAGCGACAGGTGACAGTTTGTGCCGGTTTGATCTCTTTGATAACCTTCAAAAGGGGGATCCGTCAACCCACGCATCGGTTTATTTTGATTTGAGTTGGAGGATTATTGGTCTCGTGATCACTTTGATTGGCAAGCGTCGGCTTTGGCTGGTTGGACTTGGCGGCACAGTGGTGGGCGGCCTGGCGTGGTTTCTTGTCGCAGTTTTGCTGCAGTCTGGCGTTGACTCTTCGGAAGACATCGTGGACAGAGCACTGACCGCAATTCAGCGGCGTGACCTTGACGGAATCCAGGTCGCGATCAAAGAGCTCTGGCGTGACGAGGGGCGACATAACGAGTTGTCGGTCTTGATTGGTGTTCGCCATCTCGTGCTTAACCGTCCCGCACCAGCGCTCGAAGAGTTTTCGGCGGCTTCGCCCGACGGTCGACTCCGTCTTCCTCTGCTCATAGCTACCGGTGAGGCTCTCTACCGCGTCGGCCAGTTGCAGGGTGCAGAGCGATGCCTGCGGCAAGCGGTCACGGAAGCTCCGGACAATGCGGATGTGCATCGATGGCTGGCAACCATCTACTACGACCAGGGGAGGACGGACCGAATGTTGTATCACTTGGATACTCTTTCGAGAGTTTCCCCAGAGGATTTTCGCCCTCACCGCATGCGTGGAGTCGTCTTTCAGGATCTTGGTAACCATCAAGGGGCTATCTCAGCATTCCAGCAGGCCGCTGCACTGACGGCCAATCCAGTTGATCTCACTGAAGTTCTATTGCCACTTGCCCTGTCCCAAATATCCCTCAAAGAATACCAGAAGGCAGTGCAGACGCTTCAACGCTGTCAACCGACTGTTGCCGCACTCTCAGCTCGAGCGGATTGCGCTTGGAATCTGGGCGAATCCGAGCAGGCGGAAAAGTTGCTTGCCCGCGCGGAATCAACTGGCCCGCTTCAAGGTGCCGGTAAACGTCTCAGAACACGTATGCTGCTTGAACAAGGGACACCTGAAGTTGCCGTCTCCATTTTGAAGAAGTTGACGGCAGAGGACGCTTCCGATAGTGAAGCTGAATATCTTCTGGCGTTGGCCTATCAGCAGCTTGGCGAGCGATCGCTTTCCCGCCAGCATCTGAAGCGATCAGAGGAAGTTAAAGCTCTGAAACTCAAACTCACAGAGCTGAGCCAACTGGCGATGCGTGAAGCTAAGAACGCAGACGTCCGTGAGGAGATGGCCGTGATCTGCGAGAATCTGGGAATGAAAGAAATGGCTCAATTGTGGCGGACTGCTGCAGCAGCATGCCGTGCGTCCAGCCCAGAGGAGATCAGCACATTTTGAACTGTGATATCCCGCTCGTACATCGCATGCTGATGATCGTCGCCATCCTTTTCGTTTCGAACGCATTCACTGGCTGTCAGTCTGGAGACAACGACACTCCATCCCCTGTGGAATTTTCTGAACCGTCCGTCAATCGCGTTTCTGAATCTTCCGAAGAGTCTCCCTTCACCTTCGTCGAATGCGCGGCGCAACTGGGCGTGAGCCACACGTATCATAGCGGTTCCGAACGCGGTTTTTTTGCGATTGTCGAGTCGCTCGGCGGCGGCGTGGCGATGATCGATTACGACAACGACGGCCTGGTTGATCTGTTCGCTCCTGGAGGAGGTGACTTTGTTGAGTCTTCCAGGCAACCGATCGGTCGCCGCTCTCAGCTGTTCCGTCGAATCTCCAGAGTTCTGAACGAGTCGTTCGTGGAAGTGTCCGCGATGGCTCAAGTTTCCGAGTCAGATCACTACTCCCACGGCAGTCTCGTGAGTGATTATGACAACGATGGCTTCGATGACATTCTGTTGACAGGCTACGGTGGCGTGCAGCTGTTTCGAAATTCTGGTGATGGCACCTTCATCGAAGTAGCGGCTAATGTTGGGCTCACAGATTCCCTTTGGAGTAGTAGCGCCGCTTGGGGCGACTTCAACGGGAACGGCGCGAACGACGTTTACATCGCACATTATGTGGACTGGTCTCCGGAGAATGATCCGCAGTGTTTCGCGGACGACGCCAGCATCCGAGATGTCTGCCCGCCGAAACTCTTTTCGGGACTGACTGACGCCCTCTATTTGAGTGACGGACAGGGCAATTTTGTTTTCGCCGACGAGTCGTTCGGTGATCTCTCGTCCGGCAAGGGGCTCGGTGTTGCCGCCGCAGATGTTGATCTCGATGGTGACCTGGACGTCTACGTTGCCAACGATACGGTGAAGAATTCACTCCTGATCAACGACTCAGAGCAGCGATTCGTCGAGGCTGGGCCATCCAGTGGAACAGCCTACGGCGATACGGGGCGCGAAGACGGGAGCATGGGTGTAGACATTGGCGACTTCAACGGAGACGGACTACCCGACATCTGGGTGACCAACTACGAGAATGAATCTTTTGCGCTCTACCGTGGCTTCGATGGCGACTTCTTTCAACACGTCAGCCGAAGCACAGGCGTGTCCGCGGCGGCTGGACTGAGCGTCGGGTGGGGCACGGTGTTTGGGGACTTCGATCTGGATGGCGATGAAGATCTCTTCGCAGCCAATGGGCACGTGATTCGTCATCCCACAAATTCGCCGATCTATCAGCGGCCCTTGCTCCTTCTTAACGACGAGAAGCGTCGCTTTACGGACGTTGCCAGGACATCCGGCACGTACCTTGCCGGTTCACATATGAGTCGCGGCGTTGTCCAAGGTGACCTTGACGACGATGGAGACATCGACCTGATCATCTCCAACATTCACCAGCCACTTGCAGTTTTGCGGAATGAGTCCCCGCGGCAGGGCAACTGGGTTCGGCTCAAACTGATCGGGGTGGAGAGCGCTCGCTGGGCAGAAGGGGCATGGGTCGAGTTTCTCTTAAAAGGCAACAGAAAGATCTTGAGGCTACGAAAGGGAGGAACAAGCTACGCGTCCACTTCTGATCGATGGCTCCATGCCGGCATTGGCACAGACAAGCTGATCACGGCTATCGAGATTCATTGGCCGTCGGGATCCGTCCAGCGTCTCGAAAACGTTTCCGTAAATCAGCATCTGCAGGTCGTCGAAGGCTGCAAGGATTATTTCGTGGCGTCGGAATGAGCAAGGTCTGCAAAACTCTCTGTCAACTCATTTACCGACCAGAGCCCTTGATTCCGGCTTCAGCTTCGTTCCTGCCTGGAGGCAGAACTGCACCGGGCGTCACTTGCTAACGGTCCCCGTTCCACCAGATCGTGCCCCAGTCGGAACCGCGGCAATTGCCGACAGCGAGATCCATTGAGTCATCCTCGTTGAAATCGCCCGCGACAAGCCCCAAATGACCGACTTCACCGACCTCGATGACGTGTGGTTGAAACTGCATCGTCGCTGTCTGTTCTAACCAGCAGAGTGCATCGAAAGTTCCGGCTGGAAGCTGGCGAAGCACATGCGCTGGCAGATAGCCGCTGACGGCGATATCCAGATCGCCATCGCCATCCAGATCGGCTGTTGCGGTGTCGCTCGCCCCTGGCAATGCAAGCACCTTTGTGTGCTGAAACGGATAACGCCCCTCATTCGTCAGGACGTGAACACCGTGGTACGGCTTGACAAGATGACTGTCCAGCGTGTCGCCGTTGCAGTAAACGACATCGACATCCCCATCCAGATCGACGTCCACAAGTTCAATGCCACACGATCCAAAGGATGGGTCCTGGGATGGCAGAATCACTTCCCGACGAAACGTGAGTCCGCCTTCGTTGATAAACGCTTCCACCGTCTCGTGTTCCTGGCTGATCAGGGCGACAAAGTCCGGCAAGCCATCACCGTTCAGATCGGTGACGGGTACATGAATCGTCCCGTGACGTTGATCAACCTGATGAATCTGGAAATCATCCGCCGTGAGGGGCTCGCCACTCCTTTCTCCGCCTCGCAGATTTTCCATCAGCAGAATTTTTCCGGAAGTTAGCCAACCAAACTCGGCAACCACAAGATCGAGGTCGCCATCGAGGTCGAAATCAGCAGCGGTCGTATCCGCCACGCGACCGACACCTGCCAGGAGAACAATCGGCGTCGTCTGATCGGCCGCCCCGGAGATGTAAGTGACTTTTCCGAGCGCGTGATCTGCAGGCTCCTTACTCCCCAGGTCGGCGATCAGCAGGTCCAACGTTCCATCCTGGTCGAGGTCGATCACTTTTGAGCAAGCCGGATTTGACACCTGAGCAATCGTGCCCGGGATGACCGTCCTGTCGCCAGCCAGGATTCCACTGACATCTCCGGAATACATGTCAGATAGTCTTAGCCGTGCCCAGCGACCTGCCTGTTCGTTCCAACTCAGGCTGGCGACCATTGGGCTGAGATTCTCGGGTGCTCGAACCGGTGACGACTGGAAAGTCACGTTACTTTTCGTGCGAGGCAGAAATCCGATCCGGGGCAACTCCTGGGGTGACGCCTCGCGATACCACGAAAGAACGTCCGCCATCTTCGGTACGATTAGATCGGTGCGTTTCGATGCGACATAGAAGTCGAATCCCCGTTGCACTTCCTTGTACCACGCATCCTTCGGAAACGCGTCAGGAGCAGGTGGTTGATGACAGTCACCGCAGAAAACACGAATTTCCTTCGGCATCGGGTGCTTCTCTTGTGAGATACCGTGTTCGCTCGGGCGAGGGAATTGTTCGTGTCTCGCGACCTGAAACACGATCAGGGCTGCGGGAACGAGCATCAGCCCCCAAAAGATTGCGTTGCGTCTTGACATGTCAAAGCATCTCAGTGCACGTAAAACAAAAGGTCATACTGACGGTGGGGGCAACAGGGTTCACTATAGCGTCAATGCTAGTGGTCGGCCAACTTGGGGTTGAGTGGTTTGGGTTTGTGTGCGATGACAACC
>JBLFXD010000280.1:0-8014 GCA_047611045.1 Planctomycetaceae bacterium
CACCGTGCTTAGGTCGACATCAATCGTCAGGGTATTGGAAGCAGCGTCATACCCAGCCGTACTGCTGGTTCCCGATGTGATCACGATGTCTTGAAATCCGAAAAACTGAATACCCCGACGGCTGTTCGTGAAGTCATTCCCAGAGATCATTATCTGCGTGTCGTCTTCCACAACGATCGGCGCATTGACAACGCTGAGCGACGAACCGGAGAGGTTGTTATCAACAATCTGATTCCCAAGGCTCCCGCGGACCTGTACGCCAATTCCGGAACCACTGAGGTTGTTGTCTTTCACAATGTTCTGCCCCACTGAGCCAAACAGCCCGATCGCTGCCAGGACTGTTGAACCGGAAAAGTCATTCTCAAGATAGGTATTTCTTCCCGATACGCCTTGCCCGCCAACGCTCGTGTTGTGGCCGATATTTTTCTCGATGAGCGAATCAGTCACGTCGATCAGGACAATTCCCTTGCTTCGATTTGAAACAGAAACATTCCGGACGGTGTGATCGCCTCCGCCGTCGATCAACAAAGCGTCACCCACCCGCGTCGGACCGATCCAATCAGCGCCGATGTTCTCAAATGTCAGGTTGCTGGAGTCGGTTGTGGAGATCGCAAATGGCGTATTGACGAAAGTGAGATCATGCACTGATGAGTTGCTGGCCCCAGCCCCGTTGATCTGCAGAACATGGCTGTCAGTCGGAAGCGACAGACCTAACGAATCGATCACGACGTTTTGGCCGGAGCCGTCAATCTCGACTTCATTGGTGATGACAGGAAGCTTGCCACTCGTCAGCACGATCGTTCGCGAACTGGTTGCAGGAATGCCAAAGCTGATCGTGTTTTCAATGCCCCCTGAATTCGACTCGATAATCGCTTCGCGGAGCGTCGTTACGCCATCGCCTGCATCGATCGTGTCCAGATTCGATGTGACAGAAATCGCCGAAAGCAGTGTGCGTGGTTCTAACGTGTCGATTGCTCGTGACACGACGAAAGCCCGGCGCGAGCGGCGTGAATCGCGTCGAGAATCTGCGAGACGGTTCCGAAGTGATTTCATCCAGGAGTGAATCAACATGAGCAGCCCTTTGAAACTCAAGATATACAGGACAAAGAGAAGGCTTCCGGTGGTCAGCAATGCTGAGACGACTACAGAACGCGGGATCCCCACGGGCGGCTGCAACTCGGGATTGACAGTCGATCGGGAGAGCCCAGCGGTCGAATTTCGTCAAATGGCCTGACTACGCCGGCCGATCACCGAGGGCTTCACCAAAGTTCATGACTGGCGATGAGGAAAGCGGACCAGTAATCGGTGTGAAATTCACGATTTTGCGGAAATGGTCGTTATCGCCGAGACTCGGGGTAGATTTCGACCGTCGTCATCCGCGAATGTGATTGCCCAACTGCTGGTACAACCGTATCGTGCAACCCTTTCATTTCCCTCACGACATTCAAAGAACCCTCGCATGGAAGCCCCCTCATCCAGGCAACTGATTGCCCGCTGTGTGGATGGTGACCAGGATGCTCAGACGCAGATTGTCGAGCGTTATCAGACGCGGTTGCTCAAGATGGCCCGCCAGGCAAATGCCGGCAGAAAGCAACTCGTCGAACCCGACTCGATCGTCGCGGAAGTCTTCGTTCGGTTTCTGAATCTCGCGCGGTCCGGCCGCCTGGAATGGCAGTTTGAAGGCGGACTTTGGAGACTACTTTCTCACATGACGGCTTTGCGGCTCAAAGAGAAGAACCGGGAAATCCGCGATCCACGCAAGACGGCTCGTGGTGGCTCGGCACTGCTTGACGAGCAGGAATCCGTTTCTCACGCCCGTTATGACCATGCACTGGCGGAATCGATGGAAGAGTTTCGTGGGCTGCTTGGTGATTACCGCAGCTCGCTATCGGAAGCCCGATTGCCGGTTTTTGATTCCTGGCTGGAAGGGAAGTCATCCCTCGAAATTGGAAAGGCAGTCAGCATGACCGATCGGCATGTTCGACGTCTCCTCAACCAGTTTCGAGAAGACCTCAGCCAACGAATGAATACACGCATTGCCTGACCACAAACCGAAGCAGACGGGCTGATAATGGATTCAAGTTTCTCTCTGACACGCTCACTGAAGAGCTTCGAACGCGAGTGGGAAAGTTCTCCACCGGCGTCGATCGACGCTCATGTGGAAGGTATATCTGGAAATCGACGTCTAACGCTGCTTCCGGAACTCGTCTGCATCGACATGGAATTCCGCTGGCGGAACCATGCTGCATCCGCGACACAGGCAACTCAGACGCTCGGTAGCGATTCGACCATACCAACATTCCACGTCGACGATTATCTGGAGAGGTATCCGGACCTCGGAACCACCGAGACTGTCGACGACCTGCTTGTCGAAGAGGAATTTCGAGTCCGCAGTCAATGGGGTGATCGCCCGTCCGTGGATGACTTTCTGACGAGATTCCCGTCACGCGCTGATTCGATGCATCGACGACTGACAGGCATCCGGGAGGACATTGGCAAAAAGTCGGCGAATGATACTTCCGAGGAAAATTTGGTTGACGTTGCAGAGTTTCTCGAACGGGTCGCGGCCTGCGGGCTGCACGATCCGAAGTCGTTGGAACAGTTGAAATCGCGATTGGAATCACGAGAGCCGTTTAAAAGCGGGCGTGACGTCGGCAACTGGCTCGTCAATCAGAAACTGCTCACGCAAGGACAGTTGGAGATTCTTCTCAAGGGAGCGGGTTGTCCGCTGGTGCTCGGTTCATACGAGATCCTCGACGAATCGGTGCTGGCGGGATGGGGCAGGTCTACAAAGCGCGTCATCGCGAGATGAATCGTGAGGTCGCCCTGAAGACGCTGAAGAGTTCGCTGACCGTGACGAGTGAGTCGGCTCAACGATTTCAGCGTGAAGTGGAAGCCGCCGCCCGACTGGTGCATCCGAATGTTGTCGTTGCTCACGACGCCGGCGAAGCCAGCGGCGTGCGATACCTGGTAATGGAATACGTCGAAGGGCAGGACCTGAGTTCGCTCGTCCGAGAATCCGGACCGCTGCCGGTCCTGGAAGCCATCGATTGCATCCTTCAGGCAGCCGAGGGATTGAAGTACGCACACCAGCGTGGGGTCATCCATCGAGACGTCAAGCCCGGCAATCTGCTGCTGGACAACGACGGTGTCGTCAAGGTTCTCGACCTTGGTCTCGCCCGATTCAACGAACCAGACATCGCTTCGGCCGGTCCCGATGCAGAGCCGCTGACCAGTGCCGGCATGGTGATGGGCACGGCCGACTACATGGCTCCTGAACAGGCATCCGAAACAAGACACGCGGACGAGCGGGCAGACATCTACAGTCTCGGCTGCACGCTCCACCTTCTGCTGACGAGTCAACGAGTTTTTCCTGCGAAGACTCAATGGCAAACGTTGTCCTGGCATGTCGAGAAGCCGATCCCTTCACTGTGCGATGCGCGAGCAGACGTGACACCAGAGCTGGACGACGTGTTTCGAAAGATGCTCGCCAAGAAAGCAGACGAGCGGTTTCAGTCGATGCAGGAAGTCATCGACGCGTTGGCGGATGTGAATTCAGCCGGGGATCTCTACACAGACAACATGGTCCCTCGTTGCGTCTCGGCAACAGACTCAACATTCAAAACGGATACCGTTGTCGAGAACGCTTCCGCCACCGAGGAAACGATCCTTCTTCGGCCAGGCGAGCCCATTCGGACGAGTAATCGTGGGGTACTGATTACCGTCGCATTGCTGGTTGTCGCTGTCACAGGATTCAGCCTTTGGCAGGGAACCCGTGCGAATGTGACTCCCGATAACGCAATACAGTCGGTCGTAACCAATGATGGCAAGTCATCCCTCCCACTTGTTGAGTCCGCTGCAACATCTCCGGCAAACGTCGACGAAGAGCTGCAATTGTCGACAAAACTCCGAGACGACGCAGTCAACGCGGTGTGGTCAGAACAAGACCCCAAAGTCCGCGAGCGGCTTCGAGAAGTCGTACGAGGTTTTCCGTCACCACTCGATTCATTGAGGCAGCAGGACATTCCGGCAGACATCTTCGCAGACGCCATCCAGTACGATCGCACGGGATTTCTGGAAGATCACCTGGTCGCGGTCCTCGGAAACTCCGAGATGAGCCACTGGGGAAGGATTCGCGCCGTCGCCTTTACCAATGATTCAAAACGAGTGATCTCAGGCAGTCAGGATGGCACCGTTGTCGTCCGGGATGCCGTCAGTGGACAAGTACTGAAGCGACTGGTTCTGGATGGCTACGCTGGTGCAATCGCAGTCTCACCGGACGATAAGCAACTTTACGTTTACGTTGGTGATTCCGTCGCGATCGAAGAATGGGATCTGGCATCCTACGAACGCACCTGGCGAAAGATGGGATTCGGTCGGATCAGTTCTCTGGCATGCAGCTCGAACGGGCGATGGCTGGCTGCAGGTGGATACGGAACCGGCCTGCACCTGCTGGATCGAGAACAGAACGAGTGGCAAATCTTTCCGCACAAAAGCAATTCCAACTCGATGAGGTTTTGCGGAAATGATCGCTGGCTGGCGATTGCCCGGGGACTCGCCGAACCCGGAGTGGCGATCTTTGATCTGGAGAGTAACGTGTTTGCAGACCCACTTCTCAGTGAGGTGTGCAATTCTGTCGAAGCCTCCGCAGACGGCAGTCAACTGTTCGTAAATGACGTCAAGCAACTTTCCACCTGGAACGTTGCTGACTGGAGCCTCACCAGCACACTCCTACTCTCGACAGCTCTTCCAGCTGCGCTCCATCCAGACGGAAACATGCTTGCGGTGATTCGCAACGCTGCGGAGCGGCAATCGGGTGGGGTGGCATTGGTAGACGTAAATTCGGGGACGACGATTAGTGAAGCGGACGCGCCAGTGTTTTCAGAAGTCTGGTCAGTGGACTTCAGTGCCGACGGAAGTCGACTGGCTGCCGGATGCAGCGACGGTCTGTACCGCTGGGACACCTCGACATGGCAACGAGTCATTCCTACCAATTCTGGCGGCCATCAAGGTGGAATCGAGAAGTTAGCCGTTCACCCGAATGCCCACCTTCTGGCAGCAGCCACGTCGCAGAGAACGATCGACCAGTGGAATCTGTCCTCAGGCGAATCGCTAAGCACAACGACAATTGAGACGTCCTCAGGTATCCCCGTGAAAATTGAGGATCTGGAATTCTTTCCTGACGGCACTCGTCTCGCAGTCGCTGGTTACGAGAGAGCATTGCGATATCTCGATCCTCAAACTGGAAGAACAAAGCGACATTTTCCGATTCCGGGGCAGATCATGTCTTTAACGTTCAGCCCGGACGGTTCCCGGCTGTACACAACACACTGGAACGGCACCTGCATTGAACGTGACGCTGGATCGGCAGAAGTGATCAGGACTTTTCAGATTACTGCCGGCGTCGTGAGAAAACTTAGCGTCGACATTTCGGGAGACGGAACATCGCTGGTGGCGGGGTGGGAAATCATCGGAGGAGGAGGTCAACAGATCATCGATCTGCAATCCAGTCGTCCGGTCGTCAAGACGAAGACTGGATTCCTTTCGCCAATGTTCACGCCAGATCAGCAATCCATCCTGGGCGGTGCCGATCAAAAGTTCGTGCTAACCCCACGAGCAACTCCAGAAAGTGCGACCAGTCTACTCGGTCTTCAGGCTGGCCGGTGCCGTGCGAGTGGCTATTCACTCGCCGCCAACCCACTGACAGGTGAACTGGTCGGAGCAGCAAACACGGGAGTGCTGCATTTCTGGACGTCGACCGGTGACCAGATAAGAACCGTCTTTATCGGTCCTCCTGGAGGTAGAATACCCGACCTGAACTTCACTCCGGACGGCCGGTATCTCATCACGGCAAACGGTAATGGCACGATCTTTGTGCTGCGTGTTCTGCAGAACGATGAATGAATCGTCCGCAGTCGGTGCTGAATGCCGCCCGAATTTCCCCTGAGGAACGAGTCCGAAACAACTTCCCGTAAATCCTCAAACATATTGCGGTCTGTCGCTTTTCAAAGTCGAGCGGACAAGTGACATTCCGTGTGAGCCGTGCGAGGGCTGATTCGGCGTTTTGGATTTCGCTGTCGTTGGACACGGCCACGGTGCACCACTGAGAAAGTGGTTGAACGCATGGTTGGATTCGCCACGTACCGCCGCCCGCCTGTTCATGGAAATCGTTTCGCATGCCGGTCAGCGAGCACAATTCATGCAGATCCTGATCGAAGTTCACCAACTCACAAGCCACTACCCGAATCTGGCGTTGGACGCGAATTCTGTCTCCACCGTTTCACTCTTTCGCAATCGACTGAGTAACTTATTCTCAGACGAAGCTGGCTTTCGCGACGCCACTTCGGAGATTCTTGTCGGGCGAGGATGGAAGTCGCCCTGGTCGAGCCTGCCCGAGCAATGCAATTACTTCGGTCGATTTGCCGGTCAGGTGGTTGCTCAACGCACGGCCCGCCCAATTCCAATTGGGCGTGTGATTTCCGAACAGGCTGGCACATCCTCAGCAGAGACCGTTCTGGTCGAGTCCGGCATTCTGTTCTTTCACGCGATCGCCAAGTGATTGCTACCCTGCGCCGTGTCGAACGGTAGCCCGGCCTGCATGGTGAATTGCGCAGCGACAAGATGGTGCATCGTGAAGGGCCGAGTGAAGAATCACGTGATGTTCTCATCGGTCGTTTCTCATACGCGTGCCAGGACGTCTGCTGTGAAAGTCACTGGCGGACCGTTAGATTTCCCGTTCGAATATGCTCGTTGCGGTTGCGAAGCTGAGAATTCGCGGCCTTGAAACGGGCCGTGGTACCCTCAGGTTAATCGTCGGAAGTACTGTTATGATCGTCAGTTGGGACTGGCTGCTGGAATATGTCAAGCCGACCGCTTCGGCGGCGGAAGTGGCTGATAAGCTCATGATGACCGGGCTGAATCTCGAAGGTCTTGAGGAGGT
This sequence comes from Planctomycetaceae bacterium, assembly GCA_047611045.1. Classification (GTDB taxonomy): domain Bacteria; phylum Planctomycetota; class Planctomycetia; order Planctomycetales; family Planctomycetaceae; genus JABMPE01. Next base: position 6,941 of record JBLFXD010000280.1, read on the forward strand.
CGGCGACGATCTCGCGATCGATCTCGAAGTCACGAGCAATCGGATGGACTGTCTGGGACACATCGGAGTCGCTCGGGAAATCAGTGTCTGCTTTGGCGACGAGCTGACCATTCCGTCCGCTCAACCAGCCGAAAGCGGCGGACCGGTGAGCGATGCAACCTCGGTAACGATCGAGTGTGAGGACGTGTGCCCTCGGTACGTCGCTCGCGTGATCAAGGGAGTCAAAGTTGGGCCGAGTCCCGCGTGGATGCAAAGTCGGCTGGCGACGATCGGTATCGCACCAGTCAACAACATCGTCGACATCACGAACTATGTGCTGATGGAATGTGGGCAGCCTCTGCACGCGTTCGATTTCGACAAGCTTGCTGAAAATCGCATCGTCGTGCGACGCGCGAAGGACGGCGAGAAGATCGAAGCCATCGATCACAAAGAATACAAACTGACGTCCGACATGTGCGTGATCGCCGATGCCGAAAAGCCGGTCGCGATCGGCGGTGTCATGGGCGGAGCCGGCACGGAAATCGGCGACGGCACCACAAACGTTCTGGTCGAAGTGGCTGACTTCGCAGTCAGGTCGATCCGTGGGACAGCTCGTGAATTGAATCTGCACAGCGACTCGTCGTTCCGCTTCGAACGAGGGATTGATGCCGAGCAGCTCGACTGGGCGAGTCGTCGCTGTTGTGAGCTGATTCTGGAACTCGCGGGCGGTGAGTTGTTGGAAGGTTCGATCTGGGCCGGTCAGCAACCGCCTGCTCCGCCGGAACCAGCGACGTTGCGGTTTGCTCGAACGAAACAGGTGCTGGGCATGGACGTCCCTCGGGACGAGACGCTGCGGATTCTGGATTCACTGGGCATGGAGCTGGTCGGCGAAGCGACGGATGAAGAGGCATCGTTCATCGCTCCAAGCTGGCGGCGACGAGACGTCAGCCGCGAGGCCGATCTGCTCGAAGAAGTCGCGAGAATTTACGGCTACGAAAAAATTCCGGAAGACGCCATCGTCCCGTTGACCGTCAGTCAGAAGTCGCTGCGTGACCGCGTGATCGATCGCGTCTGTGAAGTGCTGACAGGCAACGG
>JBLFXD010000281.1:0-8010 GCA_047611045.1 Planctomycetaceae bacterium
TGGCGTTGCTTTCGCGGGAGCTTCTTCGGCAAAGCAGCTTGCGACCGGAGAGCCAGCGCAAAGAATTGTCGCGATCAGGAATTGGCAGATGCGTCGAGGCATGATCGTTTCTGGCGGGAAGATTTTCGGGCGGGCACGGGCGTGACTCAAAACCGGAGCCGATTGGATCCCCAGTGTTCGGTTTCGGCGTCAGGAACGCAAGATCGGTCGATCATTCGGACTTCGGTTCGACGTTTTCTTTCGCCGGATTTTCTGGCTTTGCCGGCGGTTTGACATGAAACGAAACGGCGTTTGACCAGACCGGGGTTTTGACTTCTGCTGGCTTGGCCTCGGTTCCTTTGGAAATCGTGGCAGAGACCACTGCGGCCAGCGAATACCTTCCAAGCGGCAGTTTGTCGGGGATTGCAATCTCGAAGGTTGTCTCTTTGGTAGAAGGTTTGATGGCGGCGGCGGGCGCTTTCATTCCTGTTGGGAGAACCGGGAATTCGATTTTCGCATCCGCCTTCAACGTGCCGGTCGACAATGAATGTTTCAACGTGAGCTTCAGCTTTTCTCCAGGAGCGAGTTCAGTATTGGCAAGTGACAACGTGGCGGTCAGCGGTTGAGCTGACGAATCCGACACCGGCAGGCGATCCATGAATCTTCCATCGGCTTTCCCCGCTCGAAGCAGCGTCACGGCGCGAGTGTGTTTGACGAGTGGTGAATCCGCGTCCGTTGTTGCTTCAAGTTCGAGGAAGCGGATTGGAGATGTGACCTCACCGTCGAGGGCACTCGACAGGATCGCCAGTCCAGACGACTCGCCGGGGCCGGTCCATGATTCGTCGAGAATCAGACCGGCCTTCCGATTTTCTTCGGACAGTCTGAGACGAATACCGACCGCGAATCCGTCGTGGCGAATAAGTGAAACTCGAACTGCGGTTCGGCCATTCTGCGGGATCGAGTATCCGGCCGGCGTCTTGTCCTCCGGAGGCGTGATGACGACGTCGAAAGACGGTTGTGATTTCCTCACGGATAGAGCGTATGTCCGATCAACGCCAAAGAGCGTCGAGCCATAAAGGTCGCGAAGGATCAGATGAAACGTTCCGTCTGCGGGAGCTTTCCATGAACCCGAAACGTCGAGCGACGCCTGAGTCAGGATTGGCGGAAGATTCTTCGGGGCGGGCTTGTCCGGAAACGTGACAAGCGTCTTGCCTGTCCCGTCCATGATCACCGCGTCGACGTCCATGAGATGGTCGAGGCGATCTCCATAAACGTCGATCAGAAACGTCTCACCTTTCTTCGCTTCGAACGCGAACCAGTCAACGTCGTTCCGAAGTTTGAATCGACCGTTGAGAAGAACCGGAACGGCGACCAGCTGCGATTTCGTTGACGACTGGGTGGCGGATTCATCCTCGTAGGCGACGTCCCGATCAGTGAATCGAATTCGCGGAGATCCCGACAAGGCCCCCACTGTCGCGTGCAGCCGAACAGGCACAGACACGGACGTTGAGAATATTTCCCGACTGCTTTGCCAGGCCGGCCGCATCGATTCCGCGGGATCGGGAATCGTGCTGACCACCCTTTGCAATAAGAAACGACTGCCGGCCAGCGGGAATGACCACTCAGATTTGCCGGGCAGATTGAGCCCGTAAACAGCCAGTTCGGATTGCGCGGCCTGACTCCGCTGAATCAGATCCGGCCATGCCGCGACAAATCGCGGACCGGTCAGAAGTTCGAGTCGATAAAAGCTGTCCGCTGCCGTTTTGTAGGCACGGTCTGAGACGCGGACACGCCAGGTGCCCGTTTCGGACAGTGTTCGATGCAACAGCGGCTCGCGCCGACGTCCGGTCGAATGGGCAATTTCCCGCCCGGCGGGACTGAACAGAGTGACGACCGGCTGAGCTGAACCGTCCAGCGATCGTGAGCGGCAACTTAGCGTTAGCGACTGTCCCTCTTTCGATTCGAACTGGAACCAGTCGAACTTCGCAGCTGCTTCCAGCAGACCATCGACCGCGCCCGGAAACGGAATTGTCTGAGCGGCGGCGCTCGAATCGTTTTTTCCGGCTTCGGCGATGTTCGGCAAAGTTGAGACCACAAACCTCCGAGGGTTACTGACATGCCCGTCGGCGACGCACCAGACGTCGCAGTCCTGAGGCGGTGTATCGGCCGCGACGGAGACCACAAATTTCCCGGCGTCGTCCGCCGTGGCAGTGACTTCGGGAATCGAGAAAACCAGTGACTTCGCTTTGTCGAGTTCTTTTCCGGCAAGGGTAACCGTCACACTCTTGCCGGATTCGCAAGACAGTGGGAAAACCGACTCCAGCAGCGGAGCTGCCGTAACGGTAATCGAAAACTGAAGCATGCTCAGACTGACCGCGATGCCGGTCAGCAGCGAACGACCAAAGAGTGACATCATTGAGCGACGCCTCGAATCGAACTGATGACTTCGTCGACCGGCGTGACGTCGCCCAGGTCGATGTCAATGTCCAGAAGGTTGACCCGGTGCATGACTTCGCATCGCTCGCCGACAGCTTCATCCGGCACGAGCACTCGAAAACTGTCAGTCGCGTCGCGGCAGGTGGCGTAGACGCAATGACTGGTGCTCAGCCCGGTGACGATCAACGTGTCGATCCCGAGCGAAGTCAGCATCTCGTGCAGGTTTGTGCCTTTGAAGGCTGACGCGTAGCGCTTGCGGATGAGCTTTTCGGTTGGCCGACGTTCGAGCCGGTCATCAAGTTCGAACAGCGGAGCATCGTCGGGACTCAGTTTCATCACCAGCTTTCGGTTCTGGGGGCTGGGCGGATCGGCCGGGTCGTAGGCGAAAGATGTGAAGAAGATTGGAATGCCGGCTTCCCGCGACGCGGCCAGAACCTTGCAGGTGGCATCAACGACCGAATCCGCGTTGGTCCCAATCTGATGGTCAGGGCGAGTCCAGTACAAAGCGAGGTCAATCACGATCAGTGCCGGCCGGGATCCGAAACCGACTCGTGCACCCCAGCCACGTTCGAGATACCGTTCCTGCAAACTCGCGAGATGCGCAATCAACGGCTCACGAAGTTCGTCGGGCAGCGCGAGATCAGACGACCCACATTCAACGCGACTGGATTCGGACATGTAAAGTGGACTTTCTGAAAGGGTCCCACTCGGCGTGCAGAGAAAAGCCGCACGACCAATCATCAAAACACAATGATATGTTCGGGCAAGTCTACTGACCACGACGGGCAACGAAGCGATGTCCGCAAATCCTCAGAGCCTGTGCAGAAAGAACGCGTCAGCACTCGCTTCAACGGCCGACGGTAATTTCGATCGACTTGTCGAAACTCGGGCCGGCTGTGGGTACAGTGAAATCTTCCCAATTCGCCGTGTTTGCCCCGTCTGGTCACCATGAAGATCACTCAAATTCTCAGTGCCGGCCTTCTCGCCGTGCTACTTTCTCCGGCAAATCCCGGATTCGCTGACGAAAACTCGTCGGATCAGCCGCAGGGTTTGCGACGGAATCCGCCGTCGATCTGGGTTCTGCAGGAGGCCGATGTCGTGCCTCGCCCCGGCGTTCTGTCGCGCGGCATGAGCGTGCTGATTCAAGACGACCGGATCGAGGCCGTCGGGAAGAACATCCCCGTGCCGCCTGGAGCGAGGATCGTCAACTTGAAAGGAAAGACGGTTTACGCCGGGCTGATTGACTCGTTCACCGAGCAGAGCGTCACGAATCCGGATTCTGCCTCGCGATACTGGAACAATCGAATCCGTCCGGCGAATCGAGTCGTGGATGACTACTCCGGCAACTCGTCACTGAACGAGAAACTTCGTCGGCAGGGAGTCGGTGCTCGTCTGGCGGCTCCTTCCGGCGGTGTTGTGAAGGGTTTCGGAGCCGTGGTACTAACAACGGACGCCTCGGCGAAGCACGCGATTCTTCGAGCCGATGTCACACAACACGCTCGCCTGACAGTAGCTCGAAACGGCAGTCGCGAGTATCCGAACTCGCCGATGGGGGCCGTCGCTCTGACCCGTCAGTCACTGTACGACGCGCATTGGTATCACGAAGCGTGGCTGGCGGCCGATGCGGATCCCACGCTAACTCGGCCGGAACGGAACGTCGACCTGCAGGCCTGGAACGAGGTCCGTGATGGACGAACGCCGCTCGTTGTTGACACGTCCAACGAACTTTTCTTTCTGAGAGCCGATCGGTTTGCACGTGAGTTCGGCCTCTCGCTCATCGTCCACGGCAGCGGCAACGAGTACCGACGTCTCGACGTCTCGACGTCTCGACGAAATCGCCGCCACCGGACGCCGCGTGATTCTCCCGGTGAACTTTCCGAAACCGCCGAACGTGGGCACGTTCGAAGCGTCGCTTGATGTCACGACCGAATCGCTGCTGCACTGGGATCTCGCCCCGGAGAATCCCAAACGACTCGCTGCCGCCGGAGTGACTTTTGCCTTCTGCTCGCAAGGCCTTGATGACCGTGGCAAATTCCTTGCGCAGGTTCGCAAGGCGGTCGAGCGTGGCCTTAACCCGCGACTTGCTCTGCGAGCTTTGACAACCACGCCAGCGCGCATGCTCGGCGTTGACGATCAGGTCGGCACGGTCGAGTCCGGTCGTCTGGCCAGTCTCGTCATCACGGACGGCCCGCTGTTCGACTCGGAAACAAAGATCGTCGAGACGTGGGTTGCCGGCGAACGATTCGAATTCTCAAGCGAACCGCAACGTGACGCTGCCGGAACGTGGACCTTGAAAGTCGCCGATTCACCGAAAGACTTCCCGAGTGAATTGACCGTTTCGATCAAGTCGTCTGAAAAGCTGACTGGCGAGATTGGCGTCGGAAAAGGTAAGGACAAACAACGTGTCGAGATCGGACGGCTCGTTCTGAACGGAACTCGCCTCAGCGCGACATTCCGATCGGACGAATTCGGTCACAAGGGCGTCGCTCAATTATCGGCGATCATCAATCCGGATTCTCAGCAGGCCACCGGAAACCTCGTGCTGCCAGACGGTCGTCGACTGATCGCCGAACTGACGAAGCGATCATCGGGCGATTCTGACCAGAGCGATGCGAAGCCCGACGACGCAAAGCCAAACGACGAAGAGAGCATTGAAGAAAAGAAGGTCGAAGAAAAGAAGAAGCCGGCCGGGGCGTCCTTCCCGGTGAACTATCCGCTCGGGGCTTTCGGACTGCAGAATCTGCCGGCACAACGTCGGTTCGTCGTCTTTCAAAACGCGACCGTCTGGACGTGCGGACGCTCGGGTATCGTCGAAAATGCGGATGTGCTGATTCGATCGGGCAGAATCCTGAAGATCGGAAAGAACCTGAAAGTTCCGGCAGATGCAGTGGTGATCAACGCTGCGGGAAAGCATCTGACTCCGGGGATCATCGATTGCCATTCGCATTTCGCGACGGATGGCGGCGTCAATGAAAGCGGGCAGGCAGTCACCGCCGAAGTCCGCATCGGCGATTTCATCGACTGCGACGACATTAACATTTACCGGCAGCTCGCCGGCGGCGTCACTTCTTCGAACATCCTGCACGGATCGGCGAATCCGATCGGCGGTCAGAATCAGGTTGTCAAACTTCGTTGGGGAGCCGGTGACGAGTCCCTGAAGTTTTCCGAAGCTCCGCAGGGCATCAAGTTCGCGCTGGGCGAAAACGTCAAACAAAGCAACTGGGGAGATGACCACAAAACGCGATATCCGCAAACTCGAATGGGTGTCGAACAACTCTTCCGCGACGAGTTCCGAGCGGCTCAGGAATACGAAGCTCGCTGGGAGCAGTGGGAGCAACGTCGCGAAGGCCTGCCGCCCAGGCGTGACCTGGAGCTCGACGCGATCGTCGAAATCCTGAACGGCAAGCGTTGGATTCATTGCCACAGTTATCGACAGGACGAGATTCTTGCTCTGATCCGCGTGGCCGATGATTTCAAAGTTCGGATCGGAACCTTCCAGCACATTCTGGAGGGTTACAAAGTCGCCGAAGCCATGGCAAAGCATGGTGTGATGGGCTCGGCGTTTTCCGACTGGTGGGCGTACAAGTTCGAAGTCTACGACGCGATCCCCTACGCCGGAGCCTTGATGCACAATGCCGGCGTCGTCGTTTCATTCAACTCGGACGACGGCGAACTCGCGAGGCATCTCAATCACGAAGCCGCCAAAGCCGTGAAGTACGGCGGCGTCTCTCCCGAAGAAGCTCTCAAGTTCGTGACGCTCAACCCGGCCAGGCAGTTAAGAATCGACCGTCACGTCGGCTCCATCGAACCCGGCAAACATGCCGACGTCGTTCTGTGGTCTGCCTCGCCGCTGTCGACGATGTCCCGCTGCGAGCAGACGTGGATCGACGGGCGACGATACTTCGATCGGAACCTGGACCGAAACCTGCGGGCGAGGAATCAGAGAATCCGCACAACGTTGATTCAGAAGATCCTCGACTCCGGAGAGCCAATGCGAAAACCCGGCGAAGGCGACGACGATCCTGCTTCGTTGTGGCCTCGCGAAGATCTGTTCTGCCACGGTCACGATCACGACGACCATCATCACGAGTAGCGAGTAGGGTGGGCACTGCCCACCATTCATTTTGATCGGTGGGCGGTGCTCACCCTACGGCGTCAAGCACTGCAGCCAACGAATTAAAATTATGAAACAGTTCATCGCGATACTTGTTCTGGCAGCTCATTCCGGATCGCTGCATGCGTCTGACGAAATCCCCGGAGCGTCGCAGACAAATCCGATCGTCATTACCGGAGCGACGATCCACACGGTCAGCGGACCGGTGATCGAGAACGGTGCTCTGCTCTTCGATCGCGGCCGCATCGTCGCCGTTGGTAAAGCAGGTGAGGTCAAGATTTCCGACAACGCCCAACGAATCGACGGGAAGGGCCAGCACGTTTACCCCGGCCTGTTCGAAGCGCACTCGCATCTGGGCCTTGTCGAGGTCAGCGCGGTGCGGGCGTCGCGTGACCAGGCCGAGTCCGGATCGATGAACCCCAACGTCCGAGCCCACGTGTCAGTCAACCCGGACAGCGAGCTGATTCCCGTCACGCGTGCGAACGGAGTTTTGCTCGCCCTGTCGGCTCCGTCTGGAGGTCGCATCTCTGGACAGGCATCGGTCATGCAGATGGACGGTTGGACTTTCGAAGACATGACGTTGCGGCCGGGTGCCGCGATGGTTGTGTCGTGGCCGTCGGTGCCGCACGAGTTTGAGAAGTCAGACGAAGAGGATAAGTCGAAGGACGGCTCGAAAGCTGACCCGGTCGACTCGCTGCGGGACTTTTTCGACGAGGGGCGAGCGTACCTTGCCGCCAGAGCCGACGACACTTCCACTCAGCAAACCGACGTGAAACTCGAATCGCTGCGACCGGTGTTTGAACGAAAGATGCCGCTGCTCGTTGCCGCCAACAGTCTGGCGGTGATTCAATCAGCGGTGGCTTTCGCCGTCGAGCAGAACGTTCGGCTGATCATTCTCGGAGGCTATGACGCGCCGCTGTGTGCCGAACTGCTGAAGAAGCACAATGTGCCCGTCATCGTCTCAGCAGTCTATCGCCTGCCGAGGCGTCGCCACGACGGTGTCGACGCCGCTTACACGCTGCCGGTGCGACTGCGTGACGCTGGCGTTCGGTTCTGCATTTCAGGCAGTGATTCGTCCCGCACCTCAAACGCCCGAAATCTTCCGTACCATGCCGCAACGGCCGTCGCCCACGGCCTGCCTGCCGCCGAAGCTTTGAAAGCGATCACGCTGTACCCGGCGCAGATTCTGGGCGTGGCAAAACGAGTCGGCTCGCTCGAACGAGGCAAAGATGCAACGCTGATCCTGACGACGGGCGATCCGCTTGAGACACCAACTCAAGTCACCGCCGCGTGGATCCGCGGCCGCAAAGTCGACCTCTCCAGCCGCCACGTGCGGCTCTACGAAAAGTATCGCCAGAAGTACCGGCAGCTGAAGCCGTGATGAGATCGTCCTGGGGGCTGTTGAAGTATTTCACCAATCGGACCTGGATATTGCGGTGGGGTCGCGCTATCCTGGGGGTGGATGCGGGGATTGGTGCGGA
>JBLFXD010000282.1:0-8001 GCA_047611045.1 Planctomycetaceae bacterium
ACCGCCATCTTCTTCCACTGCGGCGGCCTCGACCTCTACCCACGATAAACCCAGATGAACCAGATAAACGCAATGTGGACGAACTCGAACGGCAGATTCGGCGGCTGGTCGATCGCGCACTTCGAGATGTTCGCGAAGATTTCGACGAATTCTTCAGCGACAAGAAAGACTGCCCCTGTGCGACGCACAACCCGCTTGCAAGTCCTGTCGAGCGGCGAGACGCACTTTACCAGTCAGTTAGATTCGAAGATTTCTTGTCAATTACTCGACAATCATCTCGCCGTTCATGACAAGCCAGTGGCCGGGGAAGGTGCAGAGGTAAGGATATCGACCGGCTTGCTTAGGCGCTTTGAAGTAGATGATCGATTCGTCTTTGGGCAACACGACGTTTGTGTAGAACAAGACGTCGTCGGTCTTCGGGATGTAATGCCGCACGGCGGCGTCGGGATCAGAGATCAGACGGTTGGCGAGCTTGCCGACTCGCTCCAGCGTCCCGGGTTTGAGCAGTGCCCAGTTGTGTGGGACGACGTCGGGGTTGGACAGTTTGAACTCGATCAGCTCGCCCGGTTTCACGGTGAACGACCTTGTGGCGAATGAGAGATTGCTGGCGGTTTCGATCGTGATCTGTCGGCCGCCTTTTCGGCGTTTTGCGTGCGGGTTCGGCACGCTGCGAGTGGCCATGGCCAGGTCGGCGTGAATCGGATGCCGGTTGATCGTTTTGTCGGCGAGATTCATCAGTCCCGGCGCGTCGGTGAATGATTCTTCGCGCAGCTTGTGCACCGTCGCGAACAGGTCGTGTGCTATTCCTTTGCCGGACTGAAGCCGCAGGTGCAACTGATTGACCGGCTGCAGGTCGGGCATCTCAAGGAAGAGACCGGTTCCACCGTCGACCACATGGGCCGATGCGATCGGAATGTGGTCATGACCTCGCATGAGCGGGTGCTTGCTGGAGAACTCCGGCGATCCATACGCGCCGCTGTACCGATAGTTCCAGGCTTGGGCGAAGTGACTGCTCGCCTTGCTGGCGATTTTCGCATCGAGCGGTGCAGAGAAGTTGATCAGAACTCCGTTGCGGAAGACCTTGTAGCCAACGGGAAGCTGGACCGAGTCACCGGTGTAGCGGACTCTTTGGAAGCAGCCAGGCTCGGGCGTGTAACTTCCCCAGCCTTGCATCCCCGTTACATAAAGCTGCCCGTCGTGCGGCGAGAAGCGGCCTCGGTGCGCACCGGAGAGGAACTCGCCAGGCAAAGGCACAATCGCTCCTTGCGGCTGACCGTCGACTTCGTCTTTCAACGTGAGAAAGTGCGAACCCGTTCCGAAGGAGAAATGAATCAGTTGGTCCTTCAGCGGTCCCCAGCGATCGCTTGTCACGGTCTGCTGACCACCGGCCGAGTTGTCGACGCCTCGCGGTAGATAGACCAGCGGCAGTTGAGGCGGTTGCCCGTTGCGCGGTCCACCGAACCCAAAGTATGGACCTGGCGTTGTGCGGGCGGATTCGGTGGGACTCGGATGAAACGCACAGATCATCGTCGATGGCGTCCACGAACCTTCAGAGCAAGGGACTGTGATCATCCCATCCGACGTCAGTCCGATGCCATCTGGATTGCGGAATCCCGTGGCGACGACGTCCGCCCTCTTACCATCTGGCGAAATGCGGACGATGCCCTGGTTGCCGGACGCCGTGTAAAAGTTCCCGGCTTCGTCGCGTTCGAGGCCGCAGATGAAATCGTGTCCGGCGGCGGACGTTTCGAACGCATTGCTGAAACACTCGTAAAAATCGGCTTCTCCATCGTCGTTGGAATCGTGCAGGCGCGTGAGTTGGTCTCGCCCCAGGACAAAGATGCCATTCAGGTCGATGATCATTCCCTGGCAGTGGTGAAGCCCCGACGCGAAGCGGTTCCACGCGGCCTTCTTTGACGGATAACCGAGTCCTGAAACTCGCCACACATCACCGTGCATCGTGCAGAGAAGTGCCGAACCGTCGGGAAGAAAGCTGAGCCCGCCGCCGAAGAATGGAACATTCCAGGGCGTGCTACTCGGAAGCTGGATCGTGTCCACGGAGTAGGGCGACGCATCTCCGTGAGCGATTTCCGTTTCGAATCGCTCCGGCCATTGTTGTTTTCCAAGTCCGAGTTGATCGGCCATCGGGTGCGTCGAGGTCGGGCTGGCCTGCCGCATGAACTTGCCGTCTTCAATCCACGGCGAATCGAAGTATTCGGTATCGCCGATTCGGTAAGAAAAGACGATCCGTTTTCCGACGCGATGGAAACCTCGATAAGTAAATGGTTCAGTGACTTTGCTGCCTGCGGGACCGTTGCCGCGATCAGGGTTTGACAGAGCCTGCCCATCCATCAGGACTCCGTGCAGGAAGCCGTGTCGCACTGACGAGAACTTAAGAAACCCACCTTTCCAGACGGCGTCATACGACAGCGTGTCAGGGTTGAAACAGCAGGCGAGTTCGCCGTTCTCGCCGAGCTGCACGCACACTCCCCGAGGAACCGTCACTCCGTCGCCGCGGAAGATGCCCGCCTGAACGGTCCCTAGCTTGATGTCATTCCACGCGTTGCTGGCCCACGTTGTTTCGTCCTGATTTCCCCAGTGCCCAAGCTGGCCACCGTCCAGACCGGGAAATTCCATCAGCAATGGCGGGACTGTTTTTCCAGATTTGCCCATCGCGCGAAAGTGGTCGGCTTCCTTCGCGTAGAAATCGTAGATGCGGTCCCGATTGATACTCGCCTGCCAGTTCGGCCAGTGTGCTGGGTTCAGCGGTTTGCGATCAAAGTCGAAAGCGACAGGGCCATGTAAATGAGCGTGTGTGTGATGAATGATCGTTTCGACATCCGACAACGGAACACCGGCGGGCGTGCCGAGCCCCAGGAGAAACTGCAACAAGTCACGCAATTGAGACTTCGACATCGTGGCCGTCAGGTTGTCCGGCATGAGCGTGCCGATCTCGCGTCGGGCTTCGATGTCGTCTTTGGAAATTCTGACGAGCTGATCCTTCAGCCGCGTTGAATCTTTGAGGTGCAACTGCTGAGCGTCTTCTTTAACGATGTATCCGCGGACGGATTTTCCTTCTGAGGTGACAACGAGATGCGCGTTGAACTCTGGCTTAACGTGCCGCTTCGGCCACAGAACTGACTCGATGATTTCGTGAGGTTTGCGTTGTTTGCCGATTTCGTTGAGCGGCGGTCCGACGGTCCCTCCGTGACTTCCAAACTTGTGGCAGCTCAGGCACGCTGACTTGGCGTTGGCGAAGACCATGATTCCTCGCGCTGCGTTGCCATGTTCCCTGGCATCAGCGAGGAGCCCGGAAACAAGTTCAGCGGAGTACTCGGGAACTTTTCCCATCGGTGCCGAGTTGCCTCCGAGAGGCGCAGCATGATGGTCGGCGTGTGAATTCTCAGGCCGGGTCCAGGCCAGCAACGTGGTATCGTCTTTCGTAGGAGCGTGAGCCATCTTCCAGAGTGACGCTCGAACTCCTTTGCTGATCCGTACCCACTCGGGCAGGCCGCTGCTGCCGATGCCGCCTTCAACCAGCTTGCCGATGGCCAGGCCTCCCGGCACTGTACCGCGTCCGAGCAATTCGACTTTCTGGCTGGCGACAACTTTTCCATCGACGAACAGTCGGATCAGGTTGGCCTCGTACGTCATGCCGACGTTGTGAGGCTTGCCGTCACAGATCATTGCCTCCGAATTTGTATGGTCAGGTTTCAGACCCGGAGTGTAGACCGTGAGATTCCCCGAGCCGTTCATCGAGAAAAGCTCCCAGTGCGCACCCGAACTTTTCGTATCGCTGGCCGCGATGATGTTGTAGTTGCTTCGCGACGGCAGGGTGACGCGTGCTTCGACGGTGATCGGGGGAATCCGGTACTCGGCCCGTCCTTCGAGCGAGACGCCCGCAACGTTCTGATGTGAAGTCGGAGACGCGGTGGCTGACTGCGGTGACCATGTCCTGGGAGTTGGCTTCGGTCCTGGTTGTTTGCCGTCGAGCTGAGGAATGATCCAGTCGAGACCGTCGAGGTTATCCTGCAGCCGTTGCTCAACGTCGTCCTGCGTGTGGCCGATGATGCCGATCGGGCCGTCGTAGCCTGAGTCGCGAATCGTCTTCAGCAGCGAAACGTCCAGCTCACCCTCGCCGAGCGGAAGGATCTTCTTTCCGTGCTTGTCTCCGTCCCGCGTGATCCCGTTGAGGTTCAGGCAGAGTAGGAACGGCTTCATCTCCTTCAGATTGGCTGCAAAGTCATCGACGCGGCTGTGTGAGTGGTGCTGGTTGTAAACGATGCCGACGTGCCCACCGTCGTGATGCTTTCTCAGGTACTCACAAACGGCGACCAGATTCTCAGGTTCGCCGCCCCACCCGCCGTGGTTGTAGAGCCCGACTTTGCATTTCAGCTTTCGAGCTTTCTCAACCAGCGGCAGCATCTGCATCGCGGCCGCTTTGACACGGTCTGCCTGTGTCGCTCCTTCCGGCGAACCGAGCGTCCGCCAGATCTGCGGATGCAGGTCGTACTTCTGGAAGAGCTTGTAAGCCTCTTCGTGCCCGCCCCAGAAAGCGAAGTACTCGATGCCATGCTTTTTGTATTCGAGAATCTCCTGCTCAAACGTCGCCACATGCTCGTTCCGCCAGTCGTAAGCAACCTTCTTCAGCCCCAACTTCGCACACATCGCCGCCCGCTCCGCCGGCCCCCGCTTCTTCCCATCAAACGGAACGATGCACCATGCAACAAGATTGTCCCGCTCGAACAGTTTGTTTGATTTCGATTTCGCATCCTGCGCGTGGGCGGAATTTGCGAAGAGGAGCGAGAGAAGCATCAACGCGAACAGAGAGAAAGCAAGACGCTGTGATCGTTGTTCGAGTGTCATTATTGCCTCGGCGTGGAAGGAATCCGGTTGAAGCTGCATCTTCTATGATCACATGCTGATTCGCCAATGAGCGGAACGCTCAAACGCCCAGAAGCTGGGTTTCAATTCTGCAAACGCGGTGTGCCGGCGCGTTGAGGCAAGATGAGTAACAGTTCGAGCGGCTCGCTAATCGCTATTCCATCGTCGCGTCGTGTTTAGCGTTGGCCTCATTTTTCTGTTCGCGCCTCTCTTCTTTGATCACGGCTCTAGTTTTTCCTGGACCGAGTTTCTTAAACAGCGCCCGCCATCGAATGACTTCTTCTCGTGCCTCATCCATCGATTCTCCTGCCTCTTCCAAAAGCACAACAAGTGCATCGAAGTCACGTTCAGCCTCAGGACGCCATCGTCCTTTTCGGTTGATGTCGCGTTCCGCAACTGCATGAACAAGTCGCTTATTCGAACGATTTCCCCAAACAAGAGGGTCTGCCCCCGCCCTCAAAAGTGTCACCGCGATACCGAACTGGCCACCAAGACGCACTGCCATAATTGCCGGTGTAAAGTCTGAGTTATTCAGCACATCGAGATTACATCCGTGCTTAACGAGTAAACCGATTCGGGCTTTCTTGTCTCTTGCAAATGATGCAATTACACGATGGACTACCGTGTTTCCAGAAGTTTCAGCAATCAGATTAGCATCGCCTTGGGTGTCCAAGAGCGTTTCGAGGTAACGTATGTCGCGCAAACCAGCAGACAACTGCATTACGCTGTCCCCCGGACGAATCTCGCCACGAGCATTCAAATGACTGTGGAGTTCGACATTAGGATTTGCTCCATGTTCAAGCAGCAGTTTGAAGCATTCGAACTGGCTGTCCATTAGTGCCCACAGTAGCGGTGTTACGTTCTCCCTCCCAACCGCATCAATATCCACACCGTCATTGATGAGTTCTTCGATACGCTCCGTGTTACCTGCCTCAATTGCACCGCATAATTGCACGACTTGAGCGTTATTAAAAAAGTGATCTGCCGCCCAGCCATAGCCCACGAGTTTTGACCTTCCGCAACCCACTATCGCCAAGGTCAGAATGCAGACTCCGAAGACACTGATTAGACTCAACCTTGTCATGATTTTAATCCGGGGCGAGATGCTGGCGCATTCGGTACCGAGAAGGCCGAGAAACGCCCGTTGAACGTTACACTCGCCTACCAGGGGGCGTCCATCATGTCGACGATGCGGCACGCGGTTTGTTCGATGCTGTCCTGGGTGGCGGTGGCCAGGGAGTGGCCGACTTCGGGGGCGAAGTCGGACTGAGTGAACAGCGAAACCGTGTTGGCGTCCAGCAGGACGTCCTGTTGGGAAATGATCCTGCCGTTGCGGAGGTCTTCCCATTTGACTCGGACCGTCATGCCGAGCTGCAGCTCTCGCGGGTCGTCGAAGCTGTTTTCGCCGAGCACCGTCTTGCCTACGTCGACGATCGTGCCCGTCAGCCGAGTCTGAGCTTCCGAGCCACGCACAATCCGCATGGCCGTTCGCTTCTGGATTTCCTTCTGCACGGCTTCCGTCAGTGGATATTCGAGCTGCCTGCGGAAGGTTTCGTTGCGGAAGATCGGAACGGCGATCGTGACGAGCTCTGCATCGTGGGCAGGGCCGATCATGTATCCGCAGCCGGACGCGGCCATGCAAATGAGGCTGCACGCCGCGATGAGAACCGAGCGTCTGGAGTCAAGGAGACGTCGTGCCGGAAGCGTTCCTTTTTGATCAAGGGTTTCGGGCATGAACGCTCTCTCCGTCAGTACGCGACACGATCTTCAGCATCACGGTTTCTGCATTTACAGTCGAGCTCGTCCCACGCCGCTCGGCTGCGAGACGGGCTCGTCGTCAAAGAATGGCTGTCGGTTTGGGAATACCTGATCGCCCTGCTGGTCAGGCATGCGATCTTTGATTTCGGGCACTCGCTGGAACGGTTGAGCCGCTTGCGGCGCTGCTTCCTGGAGTGGGCGAAGTGGGATTGAGGACGGAGCGGATTGGGCCTGGCCACCACCCACTTTGACGCCGAGTTCGGCCAGCTTCGCTCGGGCTCGTGGAGCGTATGATGAGTTCGGGAATTTCTGCACGACCTCTTTGCAGTGAATGTAGACGGCCTTTGGCTTGCGTTTCTTTTCGTAGAAGATGGCCTGGTCCCATTGGCGTTTGGCTTCGGCTTCGTGGATCATTTTCAGCTCGCTCCGAACTCGATCTCCTTCGGGAAGATCGGGGAATAGTCGCAGAGACTGTTCCTTCAGCTGTTTGGAGTCGACAAGAAGCTGCTCGTCGTACGCGGCACCCTGGTAGGACATCAGCTTGACGTGTGAGCCAAGGACGAAAGCGTTCTGCAGGTGCGGACTCTTGGGGAACTGTTCGCGGAGAATCGTGAAGAGGCGATCGGCCTCGCGATAGTCTTCGCTGCGCAGATGGTAAGTCGCAGCCAGCATGAGCGAGTCATCAGCCAAAGGGCCTGACGGATCGTTCAGCCAGATTGTCTTGAGAGCTTTCAGAGCGTGTCCGCCCTTGTCGAAGACGGGGCGGCTGCGATCAGTGAAGTTGGGAAGAGCGCTGAAGCGACTATCAGTCGTCTGAGACGACAGAGGCGCATTGTCCGCTCCGTCTTCGGCGTTGACCTGACGGATTTCATCAGTCGTCGCAAATCCTTCGACGCCCAGCCACTGTTTCGAAATCTCGAACAGACGCCGGGTTGATTCGTCCATGTAACGCGTCGAGGGATAATCCTTCATCAGCAACTGGTAATTGCTCGTGGCGTCGGCCAGCGAGTTCTGCTGAAACTGACTCTCGGCCAGATAGAAGACCGCTTCTTCGCGAATGGGGTCGTAGGAAGGTTGATCCTTGTCGCCGTCGCCAAAGAGATTGAACTTTGACCGGTCGCGTTTCTTAGAGATCTTCGAAAAGCCTCGGGCCGCGACTGCGTACTGGCCTTCGTCGAACTGCCTTTGAGCGAACTTTAACGCGGCGTGGTCTTTCTCGTCCTTCGGTGAGATGTCGCGCGAGGCAGTTCGCTTCATTGCCTCACGCTGCAACGGGCCGATGACGTCGTCGATGTTCTGCGGATTGTCGTTGTTGCGTTCTTTCAGGGCAGTCGCGTCGATGCTGGAGCCTCGGCCGGT
>JBLFXD010000283.1:0-7982 GCA_047611045.1 Planctomycetaceae bacterium
TTCCAGTTCCTGGACCGTTTCTACCTGGAGCGATACGAGTCAGACTCGCGTAAACCTCGGACGTTTCTGCCGGAGAACTGGACGTTGCTGAAGTCGCCGAAAACCCACCCTGAGACCGTTTCTGCCTAGAGCCAACCGGTCCATGAAGGACTGGGACCTCGGTCTGTTTCTACTCGGGATGTGAGTTGTTTCCCGCGACACAGACAGTATCGGCCCTAACAAGCTGTCAGGTCGGAACTAAGTGCGGCAAAACCCTCGGGTATTCAACTCAAGTGTTGAGGGACCACACAGTCGGCAAAGTCGGCCCAGACCTCCCTGATTGGAGGCTTTCACGCAAAGTGATCGGTGGACTTGAGCGTGAGAGCCGGCCGGGCTACTCGGCGGTGGCATTGCTACGTGACCACTCGAGGACCGGCCCATCGAGATGCCGGACGTACTTGTCCAGAAACCGGAAGAACTGCTGATCGGCCGCCTTCTGAGCTTCCATCGTCGCGGCCCCGAAATTCAGTGCAACTTCCAACTGGCCTCCAGCTCCCAACCCGAGCGACTTCACGAGTTTGAGCGCTTCCGCAACCTGAGGATCATTCTCGATCTGTCGTTGGATATCCGGCCGAGGCTTCGACGGATCGCCCGCCGCTTTGTGGAGCCAGATCGTTTCCCACTTGCCCGTTGGCAGCTTCGCCACAAAGCGAGTTTCGACGTTCGCCCTTTTCTGCTGCAGCTTCAGATCGACGGTCGTCACGCGAAAACTTTTTCGACCAGCACGTTCTGCCTCGCGAATGGCTGTGCTGAAATCCGGCGCTGACTTTTCCGTACCTCGTCGCGGGTTTGAGCCCGGCTCCTGCAGCAGGTCTGCGAGTTGTCCCCCGAGCTGATCCTGAAGCAGTTGAGGCAGGATCTGAGGGAGCAGTTGCTCCACACCAACTTTCCCGGCACCTCCATCCGTTCGAACGAGGGCCTTCCCGATTCCCTGGAAATCGAGCTTCTCGACGAACTCGTATTCGATGACCGCCCGCCGAGCCGCCCATTCATTTTCCTCCTGCCGAACGACCGGCAACCGATCGGCCAGTTCGGGAACTTCCGCCGCTGGATCAATCCCTAGATCACGGAGCTGCTTTTCAAGATCAGCGACCTCGCGAGTTTCGACATCCTTGAAACGTTCCCGCCAGGCCAATATCGCGATACGCCGATTCGCCGCCGACTGAGCGAACGAGTACTTTGCTTTGCGCCGCGGAAACTTCAACATCACAAATTGGCTCGTTCCGGAGTTTCCGCGAGCCTCGTTCAGCTTTGCAAGCTGCTCATCGACGCGTTCCAACTCGACTTCGAGAAACGTCACCACCGCATTGGATTCGGGCTTCTCGTCGAGCCACTTCTGGATCCGCGTTCGCAACTCGGTCGCCGCCGCTTTCGCATCGGCCGATTCGTCTTGAGTGACTTCTTTATACATCTCCGGCTTCGTCTTCTTTAACCAGTCTCGCTGCACAGCCATCGAGACCACGCCGTCCGCATTCACGCCAGCAAACGCTCCGCGCAGACGCTTGCCAGAATCAAGAGTCACCAGATCAACGGCAAACCGAGCGGGCCCGGCCTTCTTCTGAGCAACCGCGAAGTCACTCTGGAAAACAATGAGAGCACAAATGGTAATCTGCCAATTGAATGTTCGAACTACGAAACCTGACATCATCCTCTCCCGGATATCTACAAATTCAATCCACATAGAACGACGTTCGTAACGAGGCGTCAACAGAACGGAGTAGCTCAATCTGCAACCAATTATGTCTTTGAACCACGAATGGACACGAAGAGACACTGATTTCAAGATGTCATCATCAGGAATTCGTGTCCATTCGTGGTTCCCTGCCTCTGATTCTTGAATCGATTTTCGAGCGTTCGATCAAGCAGCACAGACGGCTTGCTTTCGTTAGACTCGCCGAACTTTCGTTTCGTCCGACATCTCCGCATCAACGAATTCGAATAACTGTGACTTCTGAGTCTGCAAATAGCACGTCCACGCGACCAGAACTGCTCGCTCCAGCCGGTGACTGGGACTGCGTTCGCGCGGCCGTCGAGAACGGTGCCAACGCGATTTACTTCGGCCTCGACTGCGGATTCAACGCCCGCGAGCGAGCGGCCAATTTTGATCCTGATGACTTACCGAACCTGATGGACTTCATGCATCGGCGAGGTGTCAAAGGTTACGTCACACTCAACACGCTGGCGTTTCCAAGTGAGTTGAAAGTCGTCGAACCTCTGATCCTGAAGCTTGCCGAATCTGGTGTCGACGCGGTCCTGGTCCAGGACATTGGCCTCGCTCGGCTCATTCGAGCAACCTGCCCTGATCTCCCGATTCATGCCTCGACGCAGATGACGCTGACCAGTGCCGAGTGCATTGAAGTCGCGGCCGAACTCGGTATCGAGCGAGTCGTCCTGGCCCGCGAACTTTCCGTCAAGGAAATCGGCTCGATCAACGACAAGACCGACATGTCTCTGGAAGCGTTCGTGCACGGAGCGTTGTGCGTTGCTTACTCGGGCCAGTGCCTAACCAGCGAATCGCTCGGTGGTCGCAGCGCGAATCGCGGCCAATGCGCGCAGGCCTGTCGCCTGCCTTACGACCTTATTTGCGACGGAGAAGACGTCGACCTCGGCGATGTGAAATACCTGTTGAGCCCTCAGGATCTCGCCGCTTACGCACTCATCCCGGATCTGATGGATGCGGGAATCTGCTCGCTGAAAATCGAAGGACGACTCAAGCAGCCGGAATACGTTGCCAACATTACCCGGCACTACGCCGAGGCCATCACGTCGGCAGTCAATAGCCAGCTCGTCCAACTGTCGGAACAAACCGTCCGTGAGATGGAACTTTCCTTCTCGCGAGGATTCTCGCCCGGCTGGTTCGGCGGTTGTGATCACAAGATGCTCGTCCCCGGCCTGACTTCTGCCAAACGTGGCGTCTTTCTGGGAGAAGTAAAAACTGTCCACGGCAATAGCGTCACCGTGCAACTCGCATCGCCCATCGCCGCTGGCGATGGAGTCGTTTTCGACGGTGATCGGGCGAATGACCAGGAACAAGGCGGCCGGATTTTTCACGTCACGCGAAATGGCAAACGTCTTAATGAAACGGTCTCAAGCGGCCTCGTCGAACTGGAATTCGGCAACGGTGCATTGAGACTTGATCAACTCTGGGCTGGTCAACAGGTCTGGAAAACCGACGACCCGAAACTCACGAAGAAGCTGCGTCAGACATTTTCGTCCGGCAAACCTCAACGCCGAGTCCCCGTCGACCTGAAAGTTTTAGCAGCGATCGGCGAGCCGCTGCGTATCGAAGGTTCGGCAGCCAACGGAGCAACCTGCGACGTCGAATCGGAGTCTCCGTTAGAAGAAGCACGCCGCCACCCGCTCACCGAAGACGTGCTGAACGAACAACTCGGGCGACTCGGGAAGACCGTATTCGAACTCGGAGATCTATCGGCAACGATCACCGGCTCTCCGATGATCCCGCTCAGCGTCCTGGGCGGGCTGCGTCGCGAGATGATTCAGCAGCTTGAGAAGTCGTCGACCGTTCGGCCGGCTCGGCGCATCGCTGATGAGTCGGCTCTTGAGGTGCTACGAGGAACCTTGCCGACACGAACAGCCGAGGCATCCCACGAAGACACCAATGAACGAACTCCGGCACTTCGAGTTCTCTGCCGCTCGCTCGCTCAACTGCAAAGCGTGCTCGAAGCTGGCGTCATAAGTGTGATGGTCGATTTTCAGGACATTCGCGAATACCGCGAAGCCGTCACAACGGCTCATGCGGCATCGGCCGAAATCTTCATCGCCACGCCGCGCATTCAGAAGCCCGGCGAAATGGGCATCTTCAAAGCTCTTCAGAAGCACGGTGCCGACGGAATCCTTGTCCGAAACTTCGCGGGGCTACGTTACTACATCGCCGCCGGCATCCGAGTCGTCGCCGACTTTTCGTTGAACATTGCGAACGACCTCACCGCTCAGTTCCTGATTGATCAGGGAGCCGAACGAGTCACCGCGTCCTACGACTTGAACCGCGAGCAACTGTTGGACCTTGTCGAAGCAACTCCGCCCGAGTGGCTGGAAGTGGTGGTGCACCAGCACATGCCAATGTTCCATATGGAGCACTGCGTTTTCTGCGCGGTCCTCTCGCCCGGCACGAACAAACACAACTGTGGTCGCCCATGCGACGATCACGTCGTCCAACTCCGCGACCGGGTCGGCATGGAACACCCGCTGACCGCCGACGTTGGCTGCCGCAACACGCTCTTTAACGCCGTCCCGCAAAGTGCCGCCGAGGCCATCCCACAACTCCTGAAAGTTGGCGTTCGAGACTTCCGCATTGAACTCCTGGATTCATCACCAAGCGAAGTCAGCTCGATCATCGATCTCTACCGGTCCCTGATCGCTGGCGGGATTTCTCCCAAGCAGGTGTGGAGCAAACTCAAAGCCTCCAACCGAGTCGGCGTCACACGCGGAACCCTCGAAGAACGCCGCGACCCCATGGCGATTCTGTAGCCAATCGGCTGCTCGACTACTCATCCATCTTCGGGTACCAGAAGTCGAGGCCTTCTGATTTCGTCGTCTGTGTGACTTCGCCCCAGAACTCAACGTCGAAGCCGATGTGAGCCCAGGCGCATGTTGGGAATTGATCGACGCTCCCTCCGAACTTCGATGCGAACATTCCGAACCCGGGATTGTGCCCGACAATGACGACTCGCGAGTGCTCTTCAGGGATGTCGCGGACTGTCGCCAGGATGTGGGATTGAGTGGGCAGGTAAAGGTCGTCCGACGGGATGATCTGGCCGGAGTAGTTGCAGCCTTCGGCCAGAAGTTGTGCTGTCGTCGTCGCACGCTTCGCGGTTGAAGCGACGATCAGGTCCGGCATCAAATCGCGTTCGACCAGTACTTCGCCGACACGAACCGCGTCTCGAGTCCCTCGCCCTGCAAGTGAGCGGTCGAAGTCGGGAACGCTGCCAGGAGACTCGGCCTTGCCGTGCCGTAGAACGATGAGCGATTTCATGCAAGTGACCGATTTCCGCAGGTAGCGATTTGTGCCGCGTCGAATCGCAAAAAGACGTTCCGTCATTCACTCCGGCTTCTGCCAGGGAACGGCGCCTTCGCGCTGAATCTGTTTCCTCAGTGCGGCTGAGAGTTCGTTGAACATTCCGCGATTCTTCTGAGACAGGTCTGTCGTTTCTTTCGGGTCGTTGGCCAGGTTGAACAATTCGAACGGGCCGTACGGACTGTTCTGCAAGAGCTTCCACGGCCCCTTGATGACTGCGTCGATCGTTTTTCCCTGGTAACGGGTTCCACCTTCGCGGCGAGTGAAGAACCACTGGTCGCGCAGTCGCTCCTGCTTCTTACCAAGAAGTGTCGGCAGGATACTGCGGCCTTCGATGTGATGGTTGATCTTTGCTCCGGCCAGTTCGCAGATGGTCGGAAACAGGTCCATCGTCATCGCTTGGATTTCGGTCGACGATCCCCGCTTGATCAAATCGGAGCCGTAGGACGCAGCGCACGTTGGCACTTTGAGGCCACCCTCATAAACGCTTTGCTTGCCGTCACGAAGCGGGCCGTTATTGGCTCCTACACTGAGCTGACCGCCGTTGTCGGATGAAAACAGAACGATCGTCGGCCGGCCCCCGTTTTTCGTTCGATCTTCAATTGTTGAAAGAACCTGGCCAATGCCGTTGTCCATGTGCTCGATCAGGGCGACGAGCTTTGCTCGCTGATCGGTGATGCCGGCCTCACGGGCTTTGACCTTGTCGATCCATTCCGGCGGCGGTTGGATCGGCGTGTGGGGAGCGTTGTACGCGAGGTAAAGGAAGTACGGCTGGACGGCCTTGCGGCTTGTCACGTAATCGATCGCCCATTTCGTAAACAGGTCCGTCGCGTGGCCCTTCGGATCGATCTCTGTCCGATCGTGATACATGTAGTTATTGCCGTGCCGACGATGGTTGTAATAGTCGTCCATCATGTCGCCGAGGAATCCATGCAGATGATCGAAGCCTCGATCCATCGGCGTATTCGGAGACTCAAGCCCAAGGTGCCACTTGCCGACAATCGCCGTGTGATACCCAGCTGGTTTCAGCACGTTGGGGATCAGGGTTGCCGACTCACTGAGGTAACCCCAGTTGTTCTCGGGGTGAGTCCGAATGACGCCTGGCACTCCGACAAGAGCCTGATACCTGCCGGTCAGCAACGCCGCTCGCGAAGGAGAACACACCGGGCAGTTCGCATAGAAGTTTGAGAATTTCATGCCTCGTGCGGCGAGTTCATCGAGATGCGGAGACTTCAGATCGGGAGCCCCCATGTAACTCAGGTCGCCGTACCCGAGGTCGTCAACCAAAATCATGACGATGTTCGGCTTGCCATAGTCAGCGGCCATTGCCGACGAACTTGTAAGAGACGTCAGAATCGCAACGGCCAGCAGGACTGCCGCGAACATTCGCTGAAAGTACGACATCGTCTACGCTCTCTATCTCGCATGGGGCAAGTTTGCAGGTTCACCAACTCGTGCAACGCGGAATGGTAGCTAACGTGACCAAGCCGTAAACCGGCGGCGGAGATTGCATCTGAAGAAGTGGTTGTCAGAATTCGGCGTCATGGAAGAGCTTCGTCCGAATCCTGACCTGACAGCGATCGCCGGCAAACGAGTCACCGTCATGGGACTCGGAGGCTTTGGCGGCGGCGCTGCGGCGGTCCGATTTCTCGTTGAACGCGGCGCGATCGTCCGAGTCTCGGATCAACGTTCTGCCGTCCAACTCGACGACACGCTCGCACAGCTGAGCGACCTGGACGGCATCGATTGGCAATTTGGCGAGCATCAGTGGTCGCACTTCTCAGACGCCGACTTTGTCGTCATCAACCCAGCCGTCCCACCGCGCCACCCGATCGTCCAGCAACTCGAAGCCGCCGGAATCCCGCTCACCTCGGAAATGAATCTCTTCTGGTCGCTCAACCGTGGCCGAGTCATCGCCGTCACGGGGAGCAACGGAAAATCAACGACGACGGCGTTGATCCACTCGATCATTCAGGCGAGCGGACAACGCTGCTGGCTCGGCGGCAACATCGGCCGAAGTCTGCTGCCGCACGTCGATGAGATTTCGATTGAAGATTGGGTTGTACTTGAAGTCAGCAGTTTTCAACTTCACATGCTCGATCGAATCAAGGCTCGGCCCGACATTGCCGTCGTCACCAACTTCGCACCGAACCATCTCGACTGGCACGGCACACTCGACGAATACCGTTTCGCCAAGCAGACCATTCTTCGCTGGCAGACAAGCGACGACTTTTGCATTCTCAACGGTGACGACGCTGATGTCGCCGGTTGGCCTCATGTTGCCAAAACGACTTTCGTCTATTCCAGTCCGCCTGGTGAGCTGTTGTCGAAGCACGACGCCAAACAAGCATGGCTCGACGGACACGGTACGGCTCACATTCTCAGACGCAATCAGAAGCCGAGCACCCTTGAATTCCCCATTGACGATTGGTGCACGCTTCGTGGACTCCATAATCTGTCGAATGCCCTGTTCAGCCTGACTGCGGCTCAGCTTGCTGGCGCCACGGAAGTGGCAATCCGAATGGGTCTTGAGCAATTCGAAGCCTTGCCCCACCGTCTGCAGCTTGTCGGCGAGTTTGGTGGACGACGTTTTTACAACGACTCGATTTCGACGACGCCTGAGTCGACAATCGCCGCCCTCGATTCGTTCGACGAGCCCGTCGTCATCCTGGCCGGCGGCTACGACAAGCAGGTCGATCTCGCGAACCTTGCGAACAAAATTGCTGAGCGAGCCAAAGCCGCGTCGCTGCTCGGCCAAACGGCTTCCACACTGAAGAACGGCATCACGACCGAAAACGCTCACGTGGCTGTCGAGTCGTGCTCGGACTTCGAAAACGCATTCGCGTGGGCCGTCGAACAATCCTCGCCCGGCGACGTCATTCTGCTCTCGCCTGGCTGCGCGAGCTAC
>JBLFXD010000284.1:0-7958 GCA_047611045.1 Planctomycetaceae bacterium
CGAGTTGGATCAGTCACGCAGGATCAGGTGCTTGAGATCGCTCGAATTAAGATGGCCGACCTGAATACTAAAGATGAGTCTCAGGCCTGTCGCATGATTGAAGGCACTGCCCGCAGCATGGGTGTTGAAGTTACAAGTTAGAACCAGCTTGGCGGCAGATTCACAACCAGCACCCATTGCTGAAATTGTCGGAAAGCGGACTGTTTGACCATCAGCAGTCTGTCTCCGTTAAACAAGTTTCGAAACTGAGATGGCAGACCATCCCTGCGGTGGTCGCTGAAAGTGAAATAATGGCAAAACAGTCAAAACGCATGAAATTTCTGCGAGAGTATGCTCTGGGCGTTGGCTCAGTCGAGCTCGCAGCCGCCGTTCGCGAACTTAAGGCTCTTGAGTCTAAACTGCCCAAGGACGTCAAGCCTTGCCGCTTTGACCAGAGTGTAGAGCTCGCCGTGCGACTCGGAGTTGACCCGAAGCAGGCTGACCAGCTGGTTCGCGGCTCGATTGTCCTCCCGCACGGAATCGGCAAGTCGCAGCGCGTCGTCGTTTTTGCACAGGGCGACAATGTTGCTGCCGCTCAGGAAGCTGGAGCTGACGAAGTTGGTGGCAAAGAGCTCGCTGACAAAATCAAAAACGGATGGCTCGACTTCGACGTCACGATCGCCAGCCCCGACATGATGGGCGTTGTTGGACCGCTCGGACGAGTGCTTGGTCCTCGAGGTCTGATGCCGTCGCCGAAGGCCGGTACTGTCACTCAGGATGTCGCCAAGGCCGTCAAGGAATACAAAGCCGGTAAGGTTGAGTTCCGAGTTGACGGCGGAGCCAACGTTCACTGTGTCGTTGGCAAGCTTTCGTTTACCGAAGAGCAGTTGACCGAAAATGCTGCCGCGCTTCTCGACCTTGTGCTGTCGCTGAAACCGACAACAGCCAAGGGTATTTACGTTCGCGGAGCAACGCTGTCAGCGACAATGCTGCCTGGTATCTCCGTAACGGTTTGATTCAAATTCCGAGTTTCCGGCGGAACGACAAGTTCAGGTCGAAGACGCTGGCTTAAGCTCCTAACGGCTTTGTGGTGGGATAAAATTCGATGAGCAGGTTCATCAAAGATCACATAATCACCGAACTCGAAGATCAGCTGCGTGATCTCGGCGAAGTTCTGGTTGTCGACATGTCCAAACTGACCGGGACCGATGCAAACCGACTTCGCGTCGAGCTCGGGCAGAACAACATTGAATCACTCGGGGTCAAGAATTCCTTGGCACGACTGGCCGCCAGTCGAGTTGGCCTGGAAGCTTTGAATCCAATTCTCGAAGGGCCGTCGACGCTGGTCTGGGGAAGTGACGATGTTGTTGCTCTGTCAAAGCAAATCACGAAGTGGGCAAAAGAACTCGAAGAGTTTCAAATCAAAGGGGCGGCTGTCGAAGGCCAGACCCTGGATGCCGCTGGCGTCGACAAGCTGAGTAAGAGTCTGGGGCGTCCGGAACTTCTTGCGAAGATTGCCGGTTTGATTTTGAGTCCCGGCGGCAACATTGCTGGAGCTCTTCTTGGCACTGGCGGAACGATCGCCGGACAGGTCAAGAGTCACAGCGAACGCGACGAATAGGGGGCGATCATCGGCCCATTCAGAACACATGAGTAGAGACGAATTTTTGGATGCGAGTCCGCGGCACCTGCCGCTTCTGTTATTTCCTTGCTAAGGCTGGAGTCTGACTCTTAGCAAGCCTGTTGAAGACCGTCTGGTCGTTGGGAGAAGACTCCCATTTCCACTGAGGTGGTACCAGCAGCAGACGGATATTCGAGACACAAGTTTTCGTTTTCTGGAGTTAGAGTAATGTCCGAAGAAGCAGTAGTTGCCGAATTCAGCGATGGCACAAAAGATCTGGGCGACAAGATCGTCGCATTGACCCTCCTTGAAGCCAAAGCATTGGCTGACTACCTCGAGCAGGTTCACGGCATCAAGCCAGCCGGCGGAGCCGTAATGGTTGCTGGCGGTGGTGGTGGTGGCGAAGAAGCTGCCGTAGTCGAAGAGCAGACCGAATTCGACGTCGTTCTGACTGGCTATGGCGACAACAAGATTGCCGTCATCAAGGTCGTCCGAGCGGCAACTGGTCTTGGCTTGAAAGAAGCTAAGGAAGTTGTCGAAGGCGCGCCGAAGGCTGTCAAAGAAGGTGTCTCGAAAGAGGACGCTGACAAATTGAAAGAAGAGATCGAAGGCGCAGGCGGTGCTGTCGAGATCAAGTAGGCAACGTTGCTGCGTTGATTTTCGAACGGCCGCGGTTCGTTGAATGTCGGCTTGTTGGCGTTTATTCAGCAAGTCGGTTTGGCTTAGGTTAGCTACTCACTCTTCGAACTTCGGACTTTTACCAGAATCTTTCGTGCAGATCGGGGCGTGATTTCACGCGCCTTGGTCTGCACGTTCTGATTGTTGGCTGAATTCTTTGGTCTTTGTCAAAGAGTCCGAGCGGGATTTTCTCGCAAGCCGTTGCCACGAAGAGTCGCCGGTTTCTGCGTATTTGATGAGTTTTATCGCGCGGGCCAATATTTGTGCCCGTTGGGGTGCAGATTCTGTTCCGATGGCGCATAATCCCTCCCAAAGTTGAACGCGCAGAGCTTTCGCTCACAGAATGCTTTCGTCATGGCTGTCTTTCAGTGTCCAGCTAAGAACGGATTCCCGCCGTGCGTAAGTGCCACTTGGCTCTAGCTTTCCATCTGTTTGACGTTGTGTCCCGTTGTTGTGTCGTGCTTTTGGATCTTCATACGGTGACGCCACTCCGAGCTCTTTTCGCTTTTGCCTCGACGGATGATGCGGCTCTGCGTGCTCGAAGTTTTCAGCCTGGCTGCAGGTACTGCTTCCGACCTGCTGTGAATTGTGACCTCATCCTTTCATCTGACGGATAGTTGACATATGCCGATTCCTTCGAAGCGAACTGTTGTAGCTGACGACGTCCGGGTAATGGGGTCGCTCGAGTGCTCACAGCCGATTGAAACGCTGACTCAACTGCAGAACGATTCGTACGACCGGTTCCTGCAAAAGGATCTGGCGTCGCGCGAACGCACCAGTGTCGGTCTTGAGGCGATCCTTCGTGAGATTTTTCCGATCGAAAGCTACGACGGGCAGTACTCGCTCGAGTATGTCCGCTACGAACTTGGCAAGCCTCGCTATACCCCGGTTGAGTGCCGCCAGCTTCGGCTAACATTCGGTCGGCCGTTTCGCGTGCTGCTTCGTTTGAATAAGGAGCAGCCGATCGAAGAAGAGGTCTACCTCGGCGACATGCCAATCATGCTCGGCGGTGGCGAATTCATCATTAACGGATCTGAGCGCGTCGTCGTCAGTCAGTTGCACCGTTCACCGGGTGTGGACTTCGTTCTCGCGTCTGAGCCGGGCGAACGAAAAGCTTACTCATGCCGCGTCATTCCTGAACGTGGAAGCTGGATCGAACTTAATCCAACGAAAAAAGATGGACTGGCCGTTCGGATTGACCAGAGCGGTAAATTCGCAGCGACCACGTTGCTTCGAGCAATGGGCGCAGAGTTCTCGTCGAACACTCAGCTGGCTAAACTGTTCTACGATGTCAGCGACGAGAAGGTTAGCGAGAAGCTTGAGAAAAAAACGGTCGCCGACGATGTAATCTTCCCTGGTGGCCACGAGCAGTGCGGCGAGATCATCATCGAGTTTGGCGAAGTCCTGACTGCTGAGCATCTCGTCAAGATTAAAGATGCGAAGATCAAGACGGTCACCGTCATCGATGAGGTCAATGATCAGCTGATTCTCAACACAATTCGTGAAGACGTTACGTCAAGTTATGAAGAAGCGTTGCTGCGGATCTACCAGCGACTGCGTCCTGGTAACCCACCTGCCCTCGACAAAGCGATTGATCTGTTCCGGGATCGGTTCTTTGACTTGAATCGCTACCGACTGGGAACTGTCGGACGGTTCCGAATTAACCGAAAATTCCAGCAGACCGTTTCTGAAGACGAGATGACGCTCGCTTCGGAAGATTATGTCAACGCCGTGCGATATCTCATTCGGCTCCGTACTAACGATCCGACCGCATACGTCGATGACATCGACAACCTCGGCAACCGTCGACTACGAACAATTGATGAACTGGCTGCAGATGAAATCCGGAAAGGCTTCCTGAAACTTCGACGAACGTGTCAGGAGCGAATGAGCCTTAAAGACGTCGAAGAAATGACGCCTCGAACGCTCGTTAATCCGAAGAGCGTTTCAGCGGCAATCGAATACTTCTTTGGCCGAAGCGAGCTTTCTCAGGTAGTCGACCAGACAAATCCGCTTTCAATGCTCACGCACGAACGACGACTCAGTGCTTTGGGGCCTGGTGGTCTTAACCGCAAGCGAGCGGGCTTCGAAGTTCGTGACGTTCACATTTCGCATTACGGTCGAATCTGCCCGATTGAGACTCCGGAAGGCACGAACATCGGTCTGATCTCCAGCTTGGGAATTTTCGCCCAGGTTGACGATTACGGGTTCCTGATCACTCCTTACCGGAAGATCGTCAATGGTAAGCTGAGCGACGAAATCGACTACCTGCGTGCCGATGAAGAATCGGAGCACTACGTCATCCCGGCGGACACACCAGTCAAAGGTGGTAAGCTCGTTGAGGATCGAGTCCTCGCCCGTCACCGTAATGACGTTAAGTGGGTCAGCGTTGCGGAAGCGGAATACATCGATGTTTCCCCAGCTCAGATGGTTGGTGTTTCCGCCTGTCTGATCCCGTTCCTTGAGCACGACGATGCGAACCGTGCCTTGATGGGATCAAACATGCAACGTCAGGCGGTGCCGCTGCTGATTGCCGAGAAACCGATCGTCGGTACGGGCATGGAGCCTGTTGTCGCCCGCCACTCCGGAATGCTGATTCAGGCCGAAAAAGCTGGCAAGGTCACGTACGTTGACGGCACTGTTGTCGAAGTTGATGGCAAGCGATACCCGCTCCGCAAGTTCATTGGTTTGAATGAGCGAACGTCCTTGAATCACAAACCGATCGTCAAGATCGGCGACAAGGTCAAGAAGGGACAACTGCTGGTCGACAGCGCCGCGACCCAGGACGGTGAACTCGCCCTCGGCCGAAATGTGATGGTCGGTTTCATGTCGTGGAACGGCTACAACTTTGAAGACGCGATCATCCTTTCGGAGCGTCTGGTCAAAGAAGACGTCTACACGTCGATCCATATTGACGAGTTCGACGTTGAAATCCGCGAGACCAAACTGGGCCGTGAAGAATTTACGCGAGACATCCCCAATGTCAGCGAGAAAGCACTTCGTAACCTGGACGAGAGCGGGATCGTCAGTATTGGGACTCGGGTTTCTCCGGGCGACATTCTTGTCGGGAAGGTATCTCCGAAGGCGAAGTCGGAACTGACTCCAGAAGAAAAACTGCTGCACGCGATCTTCGGTCGTGCTGGTGAAGACGTGAAGAACGAGTCGCTCGAAGTGCCGAGTGGCGTCGAAGGGATCGTCATCCACACCGAGAAGTTCTCTCGCAAGATGAGCCTGTCTGAGACCGAAAAGAAGCAGCTCGACGATCAGGTCGCAGAAACGGAAACGACTGGAAACGACGCAGTCGCTACTGCTTTCCAGGTGTTCCTTAAAGATTTTGAGAAGGCACTAGGCGAAGCAGTCAAAGACGACGAAGGCGTCGCGATCTCAAAAAGCACAGACAGCAACCTGATCGCGGCCTTCGCTTCTAAGTTCATGAGCTGGTTCGACAAGCTCGAACTGCGAAGCCCGCAGAAGTTGTCCGAGTGCCGAAAGGTCATCAAAGACTCGTTCGGTGCCGTCGAAGAAGCGATCGACACTCGTGACCACGCTGTCAACAGCCTGAAACGCGGCGATGAATTGCAGAACGGCGTTCTGCAGATGATCAAAGTGTATGTCGCATCGAAGCGGCAGATTTCGGTGGGCGACAAGATGGCTGGTCGGCACGGGAACAAAGGGGTTATCTCCAAGATTCTGCCGATCGAGGACATGCCGTATCTCGAAGACGGAACGCCACTCGACATTCTGCTGAATCCGCTGGGCGTGCCGAGTCGTATGAACGTCGGGCAGATTCTGGAGACTCACCTTGGATGGGCCGCTGCCAAACTTGGGTTCCGTTGCTACTGCCCGGTCTTCGATGGTCCAGAAGAGTCGCTGATCAATGGCCTGCTCAAAGAAGCTGGATTGCCTGAGGACGGGAAGGCTGTTCTGCATGATGGTCGAACTGGTGAGAAGCTCGAGCAGAAGGTGACCGTTGGTTACATCTACATGCTCAAGCTGCACCATCTTGTCGACGACAAAATTCATGCACGAGCCACCGGCCCGTACTCGTTGATCACTCAGCAGCCACTCGGTGGTAAAGCTCGATTCGGTGGCCAGCGATTCGGTGAGATGGAAGTCTGGGCTCTGGAAGCCTACGGAGCGGCCTACATCCTGCAGGAACTCCTCACCGTGAAGAGTGACGACGTCGAAGGCCGAACCAAAATCTACGAGTCGATGGTTAAAGGTGAAAACACTCTCGAAGCCGGCACTCCTGCCAGCTTCGACGTGCTGACGAATGAAATCCGCGGTCTGGCTTTGAACCTTACGCTCGAAAAGAACGCTGTCTGACGAGACAGCGGGACGGCGGCCACTCTCAAACGTGCCGCCGGCCAGTCTTTCCAGACTGGCGATCGAGTGAGGTTACTGATTCAAAAACCCAACTGCTTTCTGTATGAGGTCTGGTATGAGTGCTGGCGAAACCACCGGATACGAACGAGTCAACGATTTTGGTGCAGTGCGAATCGCTTTGGCGAGTCCGCACGACATTCGTGGCTGGTCTTTCGGGGAAGTGAAGAAGCCGGAAACGATCAACTACCGAACGTACCGACCAGAGCGTGACGGCCTCTTCTGCGAGCGAATCTTTGGCCCTGAAAAGGACTGGGAATGCGCGTGCGGGAAGTACCGCGGGATGAAATACAAGGGAATGATCTGCGACCGCTGCGGAGTCAAAGTGACGCATAGCCGCGTTCGTCGAAAACGAATGGGGCACATCGAACTCGCCGCCCCAGTCGTCCACATCTGGTTCTTCAAAGCGATGCCGAGCCGACTTGGCGCGCTGCTTAACATGAAGACGACCAGTCTCGAAAAAGTAATCTACTTCCAGGATTACGTGGTCACCGACCCCGGCGATACTCCACTGCGCCCTGGGCAACTCCTGACCGAAGACGAAGCTCGTGAGAAACGCCGTAAGTACGGCGAAGGCAGCTTCGAAATTGAAATGGGAGCTGATGCGGTCAAGAACCTGCTTCTGCAGCTCGATCTGGTCGACCTGTCTGTCAAGCTGAGAAAAGAGCTTGTGGAAACCGGCAGTCAGCAGAAGATGAAAGAGCTGATCAAGCGGCTCAAAATCATCGAGCAGCTTCGTGACAGCTTGAACAAGCCAGAGTGGATGGTTCTGGACGTGATCCCTGTGATTCCGCCGGATCTTCGCCCGCTGGTTCTGCTTGACTCGGGCAACTTCGCGACAAGCGACCTGAACGACTTGTACCGTCGTATCATCAACCGAAATAACCGGCTGAAGAAATTGGTCGATTTGAACGCGCCGGAAGTCATTGTCCGCAACGAAAAGCGAATGCTGCAACAATCAGTTGACGCATTGTTCGACAACAACCGATGTAAGCGACCTGTCCTTGGATCATCGAATCGGCCGCTCAAATCGCTGACCGACATGATCAAAGGTAAGCAGGGTCGATTCCGTGAGAACCTGCTTGGGAAACGTGTCGACTACTCGGCTCGAAGTGTGATTGTCGTCGGACCGGAACTCCTTCTTCATCAATGCGGTCTGCCGAAGAAAATCGCTCTCGAACTGTTCCAGCCGTTTATCATCCGACGCCTGAAAGAACTCGGGCACGCTGACACGATTAAGTCAGCGAAGCGAATGCTTGAGCGTAAGGACGAGGAAGTCTGGGACATCCTGGACGAG
>JBLFXD010000285.1:0-7945 GCA_047611045.1 Planctomycetaceae bacterium
ACCCGTCGCGGTTTACGTCAAGAAGCCGGACGCCGTTGTCGGCGCCGTCTGCCTGCCGTAATGGTTGCCCGGCCAGCAGATTCTCATTGAGCCGATCGTGAGCTTCTCGGAAGTTCAGAAACTTCACCTTCTTCCCGTGCTTCGTGACGGCGTGGTCGATCAACTCGACGACCTGCTCGGCCTTGATCCAGCCATGAGGATGAAAGACGAGATTGAAGACGCCCTTCTTCAACACCGTAATGTCGAGGGCCGTCTTCATGTCCTCAACGGTTTCCGGATTGTTCGGCTGTTGCAGAAACTGAGCTTCCCAATCACTCGGCACCATGCAGGGAAACTCCCAGCACAGATCATTGATCACGTACGGGTAAGGATAGTTTTCGATCAAATTGACGAAGTTGTCCTGAGCGATGCCGTTCCGCTTCATTCCTTTCGGGATGTACTTCCGAAATTTCTCACGGCCATCGGCATCGGTCACCAGCTCTTTCGGAATCTCGGGATCCGCCGACGTGTACATGCTGAAAACCGACGACGAGAGACTGAGGTAGTTGCCCTGCTCGGTCGTCTGATTGAAGATCTCTGCGAAGAACCGCGGACTCACGGTGTTCAGCGAGTCACAACACGGCGTCCGAAAAGCAACGGGCTTGTTTCCTGGAATCTGCCCCAGCAAATCAACACAGCGGTCGTAGGTCGACTTCGCTTTGGCCAGGTCGCCTCCCTGCAGAATCGGGCACGGATGGTCGACGGTGTGAACCTCGATGCTCAGCCCCTCGTCGATCCATGTCTGAAGCTGCGGATCGTCCGGCTTCACGTTACATGTCATGATGCTGACGGGGGCTCGGCCATCGATCTGCTTCAGGCGTTGCAGAATAGGTCGCAGGTACGCTTCGTACTTCGCCGTGTCCCGCATGTCGTCAATGGCGAGTACCACGACGGCATCAACGCCTTCCTCACCCACCCACTGTGGCGTGGTCAATTTCGGAAAGCCGGCGTGCGGGTACCACGGATTATTCTCGTGAAGGTACTGCAGAGAATTCCCGTCTGCGGACACTCCCGCGCACGACCCCATCAGCACGGCCGTCAGCAAAAACAGACGCAACATGAGTTCGCCTCCTTGAGTACGGTGAGCAATCCGTAATTCCGACAGCACCCGAAGCAACAGTTACGCAACGTACGAGTCGAACACTCGGACGCGTTTCCAGTTGGCTTTGTTCTCTTCGATGAACGACAGATGTCGCTCCGAAACCTGGTAAACGTCGTGAGCAGCTTTATTCTCAAAAACGACGTGCAGCGAAACGCTGTAGTCGTGATCGTTGACCGGTCGCGTGAACTCATCACCCACGATCCCAACCGAGAAGTAAACGGTGCCGTCGTGGCCAGACAAATATTTCGCGGCGGCTTCACACAGACTCTGGCGAGCTTCTGCGGAGTCGTCGTTCAGGTCAAAGCAAACGATGTGAGCGAGTTGTCGATCTGCGTTGTCAGTCATGGTGGTCCTGCAAATTCTCTTGTTTGATGTGTGAAATCACTGTGTAAAACGGTCGCTGATTGCCGACCGCAAGCTGGCCAGTGCCGAGCTTCGAGTATCGTGAGCATCCTGCCATCACAGAGCAAGTCGCGGCCCGTCCAGTCGCCGTCGCGAGCAACTTGTTCCAGCCTCACGCATGGGTATACTCGCGTTTTTCACTCTCGTTGCGGAAATCGGGCAGACGTTTTCGCCCAATTCATCCGCGAAGCAATCCTTCTCTGCAGGAAAGAAACCGCCGTGCTCGTTGAAATGGAGCTGTCGCGGATCATCATCAGCGAAATTAACGATCAGCAGGTTGTCTACCTGCGCGAGGTCGATGGTGAACGCTCGTTTCCGATTCTGATCGGAATATTCGAAGCGACCAGCATCAATCGTCGGCTGACAGCCCCTTCCCCACCGCGACCACTGACGCACGATTTGCTCAAGAGCGTCATCACGGATCTGGGAGCGGAACTGCAGGACATCGTCGTCACCAGTATGGTCGACCACACGTATTACGCAGTGCTTCGCGTGAAAACCGCCGACGGAGAGACAGTCGAAGTCGACAGCCGCCCCAGCGATGCGATCGCGCTGGCCGTTCATCACGATCCGGTGCTGCCGATCTTTGTCGACGACTCTGTGCTGGAAACTGTCGCCTGATCAAACGAGCGACCGACGCGAATCCTTTGAGGAAGCAGCGAGACAATGATCCTCGAAGGAATCGTCACCACACAGAATGCGGCTGGCGACATCAACGTCGCACCGATGGGGCCAATCGTCGACGAGTCGATGCAGTCATTCGTTCTGCGACCGTTTCAGACATCGACCACGTACAGAAACCTCAAAGGCCATCCGTTCGGTGTGCTGCACGTTGTCGACGACGTTCTGCTACTGGCGAAAGCCGCAATCAGTCGGCTGGAGGAAACTCCTGAAACCTTCCAGGCGATTACGATTCCTGGCCAGGTGCTGAAGTCAGCGTGCCGCTGGTACGAGTTCAAAGTCGAATCTCTGGACGACTCGGACGATCGGACAAGAATCGAAGCTCGAGTCGTTCACTCCGGGCGGCTACGAGACTTCTTCGGCTTCAACCGGGCAAAGCACGCAGTCCTTGAGGCCGCCATCCTGGCAACTCGGGTTCACATCCTTCCTGCCGATGAAATCCTCGCTCAGATCGACACACTCCGGTCACCGGTCGACAAAACAGCTGGTCCGAATGAACGTGCGGCATTTCAGCTTGTCGATGAGTACGTCCAATCCTCGCTCGCCGGAGGCGAAGGATCATGACGCAGGATCGCGAAGTAACCGTCTCAACCGGTTCACGTCTGCACTTCGGACTGCTCACACATCGACCGAAATCCGGTCGCGAGTTCGGTGGAGTCGGTGTCATGATTGACTCTCCCGGTTGGACGGTTACCGCCTCCGCAGCGAACGACGTCTCGGGTTCAGCTTCAGACCGCATCGTCGTCGCGGACTCGGCGGCGGCCGCCTGTCCCGAGACCGAGTCCCGGGTCTCCCGCATCGTTGAACGCTTCCGGCAGATTCCCGACGCAAACATCCCCGCGCTGAAAATCAACGTCACCTCAGCGATTCCCTCGCATTGTGGACTTGGCTCGGGAACTCAGCTTGCATTGGCAACGGCTCGCGCGATCAACGACTGCCTGGATCTGGGACAGGCTTCAGCGGGCGAACTGGCCGAACTCACCGGACGCGGCCTGCGATCAGCAGTCGGAACCTGGGGGTTCGAATCCGGAGGCTTAATCGTTGATGGAGGAAAGCTGGGATCGGATCCCGTTGGTTCAATGGCCGCTCGGTTGGAGTTTCCGTCCGACTGGAGATTCCTGCTGATCTTCCCTCAAAACTTCAGCGGCCTGTCTGGCGACGAGGAAGTTACCGCCTTTCGGGACCTCCCCGGAATGCCCCAGGAAACGACAGACGCATTGTGCCGTCTGACCGTCATGGAGATCCTTCCCGCCATTCAGAGCCAGGATTTCAACAGAGCCGCGGCGGCCCTCGCAGAATACGGATTTCAGGCCGGCGAATACTTTGCCCCCGCTCAGGGTGGCGTGTTCATCGACCCTCGAATGCAGGGATTCAGCCGTTTGCTGGCTGAAAACGGAATCAAAGGTTTCGCTCAGACGTCATGGGGGCCGACATGTGCGGCGCTGTGCAGCGATGACGAAGTGGCAGAGCAAGCGGTTGAAATCATCAAGTCGTCAGCAGAAGGCAGTCACTATCAGTTCGCGATTGCGCACCCCTTGAACCGCGGAGCAACGGTCGAGATTAGCGAATCCTCAGGCCACTGAATTAGCTTGTGCGTCAATTAGCTTGTGCGTCAATTAGCTGTCGTCGCTACGCTCGCCAGAGCGTGGATTCCACCGTCTGGCGACGGTAGCTACGCCAGTCATTTTCCGGTCGATGCTTACTGCCAGTAGTTCCGGTCGAGCGTTCGGTAGTTGATTGCTTCGCTTAGGTGCGCAGCTGAAATCTGGTCGGCGTTTTCGAGATCGGCGATGGTTCGGCTGACTCGCAGAATTTTGTCGTGGGCACGCGCTGAAAGTCCCATTTCTTCCATTGCTATCTTCAGCAGATTTTCGGCATCGGTTTCGAGTTTACAGTAGGTCCGAATCTGCTTCGGAGACATCCGCCCGTTGACCATGGCCGGCTGCCCCTCGAACCGCCGAGTCTGCATTTCCCGCGCGACCACGACGTCGCCTCGCATTTTGGCACTGTCCGTCCCCGACGTTTTATTGGACAACTCTCGAAACGGCACGTTTGGAACTTCGACATGAATATCGATCCGGTCGAGTAACGGTCCGCTGATCCGACCGATGTACCGCTCAACCTGCATCGGGCTGCAGTTGCAGCTGCGTTTGGGATCTCCTCTGTACCCGCAAGGACAAGGATTCATCGCGGCAACCAGCATCAGGTTTGCCGGAAACGTCACACTGCCGATCGCTCGGGAAATCGTGACGCACGCTTCTTCAAGAGGCTGACGCAAAACTTCCAGAGTTCGACGATTGAATTCGGGCAGTTCGTCAAGAAAGAGGACGCCGTTGTGAGCCAGACTGATTTCGCCCGGAGCAGGAATGCTGCCTCCACCGACAAGGCCTGCTTCACTGATCGTGTGATGCGGCGACCGGAACGGCCGAGTTGCCAGTAACGCCTGATCGCGATCGAGCCGCCCGACAGCACTCCAGATCCTCGTCGTTTCCAGACTTTCTTCCGGAAGCAGTCGCGGCAGAATCGTCGCCATTCGACGGGCCAGTAATGTCTTGCCGGTGCCTGGCGAACCAATCATCAGAAGATGGTGCATGCCGGCGGCGGCAACCGAGACGGCACGTTTTGCATTTTCCTGACCTTTGACATCGGCATAGTCAACTTCGTACCGGTCCAGTTCTTCAATCGCGTCTTCCCAACTAAAGGCCAGCGGGTCGATCGGAATCTGTTCAGCAAAGTACCCGACAGCCTCGGTCAGACTGCCCACCGGAATGACTTCAAGACCTTCCACGACGGCTGCCTCGCGACCATTTCCCACGGGAACGACGATCCCCTGCATCCCTTGCTCGCGCGCAGAGATCGCCATCGACAGCACGCCTTTGATCGGCCGCACCGTTCCGTCCAGAGCCAGCTCGCCGACCGCTGAATATCGAGCAAACCGATCCGAACTGAGCTGACCACTTGCCGTCAGCATTCCCAACGAGATTGGCAGATCGAAGGAGGCAGCGTCCTTGGGCAAGTCAGCGGGCGAAAGATTGATCACAATCCGGTCAACAGGCCGCGTGTAGCCGCTGTTGACCAGCGCTCGCTCGACGCGGTGGATACTCTCCTTCACCGCCGCTTCGGCAAGCCCGACCAGAGTTGTCCTTGGCATCGCCGCCGGCGAAATATCGACCTCTACCTCGACAGCGTGCGCCTCGATCCCGAGCAGTGAATACGTCGACAATTTCCCCAGCATGAGCCCGCCATTCCAACCCGAAGAGACTGTGAGCTTTCTGTAGGGTGTGACCAGCGGAGCGAATCACAGATCTGGTGTGCCGGCACGGGCAACTGTCCGACTTTGCCACAGTCAGGATTGCTCGCAGATCTCCGCGCCGGCACACCGCAATTCCGTTCGGCCCGCTGGTCACACCCTACAGTCAGAAAACTCACAAGCTCGAACGACGTCTCCGTCGGTCGTGCTTGAAGAAGCCGGCTGATGAAATCGGCCCGTCGCAAAGCGAGGCGTCAGTCAGACGGTCACGTGCACAGTTCACGTAAGGTCAGACGGTCTGTCAACCCGTTGACAACATTCGTTTCGAACGAACTGGCGGCGACTGTTCCGAGAACGTGCCAGACAGGCGTTCTGAACTCAATCACCGAGGCGACTTGGGGGCCGCTTCGGCGTGGAATTCAGCCCAGCGATCCCAGGCGTAGGACCACTCCATCCACATCCGGAGCAGCGACCATAGTAGTCGCATCTTGGCAACGCCGTCGTTTGACATCGCTCGCGCGGCGGCCGCGGAAGATTTGACTTCCTGACGCAGTCCCCACCGTTCGGCCAGTAATCTGGCGACAGAATCCGAGGTCAGATTTGGCTCGACTTCATCGTCGGTCAGGCCAGCACCGTTGGCCAGGACAAACAATTCAAACAGCCGGCCGCGGTATGGTTCCAGTTCCAGCGGCTTGGTATTCGCCTCGGCCTCGTCTACGACTGCCTGTAATTGGGCTGCGACGTCCTCGATCAACGATGCCTGCGAAACAGGAGTGTCCAGCTTTACGTTGTCAGTCACGGCGCGGTTCCCAAGGTTCGGAGCGATGTGTCAGTGGCCCGGCATCCTACGATTTTCGTCACGCGATTCCAACACGCACCAATTGGAGTTTGCGGCCAATTTTCGAACTGAACTGCACCATTCGTGACAATCCGAACGTGCGTCACTGTTCGATCCTGCCTCGCGGCCATCCACCAGTCGAAGCACTGCCTTTGCAGTCGATTCTTCGTGTAACCCAGCTGGATCGCGAGCGAACTCGATATTGCCTCATTTTCGGCGGTCTGATACGAGGTTTCCCGCTGCCGGTCTCCTCCTCAAACCCGGACGGGACAATGCTCTCTCGAAATAGAATGACCATGACGATCACGGCGATGTTCGTGATCGTAAACGCTTTCACAGTCGATGCTTCAGGTTGGAGACCGTCTCCAAAGGCAGCTTCGTCGGTCAAGCAAACGGCGTTTCAGGAACCGTTGTCCGCTCCGGCGTTCGAGTCGGACGAAGGCCCAACTGCGCCTCCACTGTTTCTACCGATCCCAGATTCGGATCCCGCGCATAAGGCAGCAGATTCGGCGGTTGGGGACAGTGAAGCAACCGATTCCGTCGCGCTGGACGTTCCGAATTTCGAACCCGAAGACGGCAAAGCGTTAGCGAAACCCGGGACATCATCGAGCGTCAACGACGACACTTCCGCGGCGAAAAACAACGTCCCAAAAGAAACCGGAGGCACGATCGCAACCACCGACGGGAATCCGGCTGGTAAGTCCGGCCTGAAGCTGTCCGATGCTGAAGAAGACGAAAGTAACGACGTCTTTGACCCATCCAAGTGGATCGGTCGCTGGAATGAGTCCTCGATGGACTGGGTTCTGCGAAACGGTTCGGACGGGATCGGCTTCTTCAGCCTGACAGGAGACACTCCGTCATGGGAGTTTGACCCGGACTCCAGAAAGGAAGGCCTCGAAATTGACTTCGGCACGGCCATTCATTTTGTCGACGGACCAAGCCACATCGGCAGCGACTTGCCGCCGCGACTGTTCGACATTTTCTGGAACACTCGCTTCAAGGCGGAAACTGATTACGGCTTTGGCATCGACGCCAATTTCAAGATGGGACTGTTCACAGACTTCGAAGACAGCGTCCGCGAAGGCTGGAGATTCCCGGGACGAGTCCTCGCGTACGGCGACGTCTGGCGTAGCAACTCTAAAGTCGGGCGCTTCGTCGCCGGCTTCGAGTACCTCGATCTTGAGCAAACAGAAATCCTGCCGGCTGGCGGAGTCATCTTTGAACCGAATCCGGACACAAAAATTGATCTCTACTTCCCGCGGCCACAGATTCGACTCCGAGTCGACCAGAAAGAAAGCGGCGACCAGTGGCTGTACTTAAGAGGCGAATACCACGGCTCCGCATGGGCCATCGAGCGAACGGCCGGCAATGCCGATCTGGTTTCGCTGACCGAGTACCGCGCAACGGTCGGTCTGGAAACAATCCCCAGCGACAAGGAAGAAACTTCATCCTTTCTGGAAGTCGGCTTCCTCTTCAACCGCGACCTCGAATACCGCTCCGGCGTCGGCAACTTTCAGCCAGACGACACCGTCGTCATCCGTTGGGGCAGCCGGTATTGACGATAGGGTCTGTCATTCGTTCGTAGGCTGGAACAAGCTCCGCGCAGTTCCGGCAGATGAGAATGAAACCTGTC
>JBLFXD010000286.1:0-7919 GCA_047611045.1 Planctomycetaceae bacterium
GAATAATGCGGACGACCGGCCGCAGGATTCGGACATAGCGAACGAATCTTGGCAGCCGGGCAAATCGAACGACGCGGCCTGCTCGAACGACGTCTCCGGAATTTCCCAGGCCAGCGGTCAACAGGCCGAACGGAATCGACGGAACGAAATCGACGAAGAAATGTCGAACAAACCAGCGGCTGCGGCCTTTGACCAGTGCGAGCTTCAGTCCGAATTCTGACAGAAAAACGGCACACGCGGCGGCATCGACGATGGTAAACCAGAAGGCCGTGTCGTCGGTTAATTGCACCGTCCATTCAACAACCATCAGCCCCAGAACCAGGCAGATCAGCACCAGCACCAGCCGTTCGAGTCTTCCGGTGAAGGCCCGTCCGAACTTCGTCTCCATCGCGCCCTGCAGCTGGCGTTCCTGCTCTTCCGCCCGCAGTCGACGATGTCGTCGCTTCAGGTGGCGGGTCCCGTCGTTGCGCCGCCGATCGACCTTCTTGAGGTACCAGTCAGTCAGGATCAGGGTCGAGCGGATTTGTTCGGCGGCAACGTCCGGGGCGAGGTCGTCAGCC
Source organism: Planctomycetaceae bacterium (assembly GCA_047611045.1). GTDB lineage: Bacteria > Planctomycetota > Planctomycetia > Planctomycetales > Planctomycetaceae > JABMPE01. The sequence goes on from JBLFXD010000286.1 coordinate 561, forward strand.
GTCGTGAGGATGTGGTCGCACTGGTCAGCGATCAGTCGAGTCCAGCGGTCGAGCGTTCGGCTGTCGGGCTGTTCGCTGTCCAGTTCAGCCGTAAGTTCATCGCGCAGGTTGTCACGAAGTTCTCTCAAGGGAGTCAGCGATGCCGGCTCAAGCAATCCACGGTTGCGAATGTCCGCTTCAAGCTGTGCCGTTCCGAGCAGGTCGTCAAAGAGCGAATCGAGGTTGGCGGAGCCTTCGCGTTTTTCAACTGTCGCTTTCCAGTCGGCCGCAGCTTCAGTGAACGCTGAGCGAGCGAGTTCGCGACACTGCTCGGCCTGATCATCAAGGCCGTGGCGTTCGCAAAGCCGTTGCCACTGCGAAACCGACGACAGGTAACCACCCAGACTGAGCGTTTCGACGTTGCCGTCTTCCGACTTTGCCGCGATGTCGATCGCTTCGACTTTCAGCCGGCTGAGTTCTTCACAGCGAGCGTGCAGGTCTGCAGCGCCGAAACGGTCAGCTTCAATCAGGCGACGTTTCAGATCAGCAACGGCGAGTCGATCCGGCATTGATGGTGCGGCACCCGCAGACTTGCTGCCTGCGTCTGTTGGTCGATCTGTTTCGTCGCCGTTCGCCATCTCAATTTTTGTCCCGTCGAGCTGTTCGCGATCCGTGCAGCCTGTCGCGGCTGATAATAGGCAGACGCTGCGGATTCAACCACGGATTACGGGAAGACGAGTAGCCCTGAATCGATTCGCGGCTCAGAACAGTGTCGGCTGGTTTCGCTGCACAAGGACCGCGAGTTTTCTGCCGGTTGTCGACAACGGGTAGTCGTCGAGTTGTGCGGCGGGGACCCATTGAAGGTTCTCGGTAGTTTCGGGGATTGCGTGATCGGTCGAGGCTAGAAAACAAAGGAGACTGATTCGGTACCGCGTGACGCTATGCCGAAGTTCTTTGAGGAAGCGGTCGAGTTGAATGTTGGATCCGGCCGCATCCTGCACTGAGCTTTCGATGTGTGAGATCAGTCGTTTGGGAACAGCTCCGGCTGCTGTCAGACCAGACGTCGGTACGAGCGATTCGGCATCGCCGAGTGGAAACCGAATGAAGTCCCAGAGGCCAGCCCAGCGCTGACCTTCGGGGTAGCGTCTCAACAGAAAGCGATCTTCGTGTTGAACGGCGACGGAGATTTCGATGACCGGCGTGATTTCTGGTTTCTGCGCGGCCAGCGGGACTTCGTGCTGACGATCAGCGTTGGCGGCTCGACAGTGCGGAAGAAGCGGGCATTCGGGGCAGTTTGGTTCGTTTGGTGTACAGACCGTTGCTCCGAGATCCATCAGCGACTGGTTGAACGGACCGATGTTCTTTTTCGGCAGGAGGTGCTCGGCGAATTCCCAGAGTGCTTTCTGGCCGTGAGTCGCTCGCGGATTCTCTTCCAGACACAACAGGCGGCTGTAAAGTCGCAGCGTGTTGGCTTCGACGATCGCGCCGGGAAGGTCGAACGCGAATGACATGATCGCGCCGGCGGTGTAACGGCCGATGCCGGGCAGCGCCGTTAGTTCGTCGGTTGTCTGAGGGAACACCCCGTCGCTCTGCTCGACAAGCAGCTTTGCCGTTTTGTGGATGTTGCGAGCGCGGCTGTAATAGCCGAGACCTTCCCAGTGACGCAGTACTTCGTCCTGTTCTGCTTTCGCGAGTTCGTGGATCGTTGGGAAGCGATTGATGAAGCGTTCAAAGTACGGAACGACGGTCGCGACAGTCGTCTGCTGGAGCATGATTTCGCTGATCCAGACTTTGTACGCCTCGCCAATGTTCCGCCACGGAAGATCGCGAGCGCGTTTTGCGTACCACGACTTCAGGCTGCGGCGAAGTTTCGTCAACGTCGCCGAGTCGTACGGTTCGAACAAAGGTTCGTTGTTTTCTCGACGGCTCATTGTCGCCTTTGTGTGGATGATCGGATGTCAGAGGATTGAGGTTCGGGATTCGCGGCGGCTATTGAGTCGCAGCCTTGTCGTCTTCGAAAAGTCTCTCCCGACAGGCAGTGTTCGATGGACACCGCAGCCTGAGTCGCGTCTCCGGCTTTTGTTGCGTGATGTGCCTGCCTGAGCCATTGGATTTGTCGCTGAGAAATCGGGATCGCCATTCCTGACTCGGGGGCTGTTGGAATCAATGTTCGAACGATGGCGGCGATCAATTCCTCGACCCCGGCTCGGGTTGTCGAGGAAACCTGCAGTGTGTTTTTGGGAAGTGGCGAGTTCCACTGGCTGGGCAAATCCGCTTTGTGGGCGACGACGATCGGCGGTCGCTTGTTGCGTTGATCGGTTGACGACGTGAATTCGTCAAGCAACTCGCGATCTGCGGGCGTCGATGGTTGAGACGTGTCGAGAAGCAGGCAGAGCAGGTCGGCGGATTCGACCGTGCTGCGGGCGCGTTTGATGCCGGCCTGTTCGAGTTCGTCGTCCGTGATTCGGATGCCAGCCGTGTCGGCCAGTTGGAACGGCCAGCCCTCGAACGCTGTTCCTCCGGTGACGACGTCGCGCGTTGTGCCCGGCTGATCGAAAACGATGGCTCTGGTGTAACCGAGCAGGGTGTTGATGAGCGTGCTTTTTCCAACGTTCGGGCGGCCGGCAATGACGACTCGCCAGGGCTGAGTCAGGTGCAGTCCGAAGTCTGACCATCTCAGAAGGTCGGCCAGTTGCCCAGTCAGTGCATCCGGGCCGAGCATCAGCAATTGTTCGAGCTCGTTGCTTAACCTGCCGGCCGATTGTTCGAGAAGAATCGCGGCGGTGCGAGCTGTCGTCGCCTTCGCCAATGCGTCGGCGAGTTCGCGTTCGAACGGCGAGGAAATATTCGCCTGTTGAGTCTGCCAGTCGACGATCGACGCTCCGGCTGTGGCCAACGTTTCGAGAATCCGATTGACGGCGGCGCGGCCTCCGTGGCACGACACTTCCACGCTCGATTCGTTTGTTCGGCAGACGACGACGTCCTCGCTCGACTGGTCGGCTACCCAATGCCCGTAACACAGCCGCCCGACCGGTTGTTGTGAAAGCGGCTTTCCGCTGATGGCGACAAAGCTGGCTTCGACGACCGAGGCGGCGCGATCTGATTCCGTCGGTTCAGAGCAGTGAACGCGGATGACCGCGACGGCGCCTCGTCCCGCAGGAGTCAGCAATGCCGCTGTGATTGCGGAAGCGGTTGATTGGCGGTGCATGTTCTGGCGAAGCGTTGAGTGACGATTGCCGATGTTAAAAAGTCGCGCATCGGCGGTGGTCGCGAGCAAGCGAAGCGGATTGTTTCAGGAACTCAGTTCGCTCGCCAGTACGGAAGTCACGACTCGGCCCACGGCAGGAGCGACACCTGCTACTGTCGCCAGAACATCTTCGCTGGACGCGCCTTCGAAGTCGTCGTCCGTTGCCACGTTGGAAACGACGGATAGTCCCAACACACGAATCCCGGCGTGCTGGGCCGCGATGACTTCTGGAATTGTCGACATCCCAACGACGTCCGCTCCGAGTTTTCGAACCATACGGTACTCGGCCGGCGTTTCGTATGTCGGCCCGGAGAAGGCCATGTAGACACCCTTGTGTGCGCGAAGGCCTTCTTTCTTCGCCGCTTTTCCCGCGAGGTGAGCGAGTTGCGGATCGTAAGGGCGGCTCATGTCTGGAAAGCGAGGGCCCATTTGATCGTCATTCGGGCCTCGCAGCGGGCTGCCCCACATCATGTTGATGTGATCGTCCAGGACTACGATGTCTCCGCAGCGGTATTTCTGGTTCACTCCGCCCGCGGCGTTTGAAACAACCAGCGTTCGGATCCCCAATGCAATCATCAGTCGCACGGGGTAGACGATCGCGTCAAAGTCATGGCCTTCGTAGCGGTGGAGCCGTCCGTCGATCAGGCAGACGGGCTGTCCAGCCAGCTTTCCGAATAGCAAGCGACCTCGATGTCCGGGAGCTGTCGCCTGCGGGTAATGCGGAATGTCCTCGCCATCAATGGCGACGACTTCATCGAGCGCGTCGCTCAGTGGTGAAAGTCCCGAACCCAGCACAACGCCACCGCCTGGCGTGCCGGTGTAGAAGTTGCGGACATATTCCACACTTTCTTTGAGGCTGGCGGCGAGGTTGATCATGCGTCGTCCGGGAAGGAAATTCTTTGACCGCCATCATGGACAGTCTGTTTTTCAACAAGTCAAACCGCGAAGTGACCATGAGTTTTCGCGACGTGAAAGTGGAAACTGGCGGGCGATACGCCAAGCCATGAATTATCAGAACAATTACCAATCAACAAGTAGCCAGGTATGTGGAAAGTCACAATATCTGCTGGTTTGGAATCCGAAATGTCGGCTTCCGGCTGCTTTTGCTTATGCAAACTTCGGCGGCGAGCATTGGCGAATCTACGACGCACTTTTTGGCTTTCGTCGTCGTTGCAATCGCCTGTTTACAAATCGCGATGACGCATTGCGGACGCGATATGGATCGTCGTGCAATTGGCGACGCAACTTAACTCGCGGGGCGTTGTCGCAATTCGGAGAACTTCAGTTGCGATCGCGTTTCCGGCCTGTCGTCAGCGGCGTTCATTTTTTGTAGCAACGCACCGGAGACTTTGTCTGAGTCGTTCTGAGGCCGTTCGATCCTCACTCGTCGAACTGACTTGAAGGTGCCGGTGCCGTCGAAGCTGTCGGCTGGAAAGCTGCCGAGTACCGATCGGACCACGCCTCGGTTCCAGACATCGGACGGAGCCACGACCGTGTCGACGGATGAGAACGCGAGTCGCACACCGGCAAGGACAAACTCCCAGACGGGTTCGTCAGTCGCTGAGATGATTTCTCTCATCTGTGACTGTCCGAATTCGACTGACCGGTTGCTTTCAAAGGCGAACTCGTCGAGCTGATAGTGCAGCACAAGGTGCCCGATCAGGAGATCGGACCAGCGTTCTGCCTTTCGCCGCAGCCGGTCAACCTGCGACATCTTTGCGATGGGAACCTGCAGGGTGTTGGCCATCAATGTGAGTGATCGGTTGCGGGCCTCGGTGTGACCCTTCAGCGTGTGGCGAGCGATTGGCCCGCCAGCGGCTTCCTTACGATGGAGGTCTGCCGCGGTCAGAATCGCTGCCCAGACGCGTGTCAGGATTTCCGTCACAAAGACTTCGGCGATGATGGGTTCGGCGGACTTCCAAAGTTGAACATGATGTTCCGGGGCAGTCACACTGGCTTCACTGATGAGGCCGTCGAGTTTTCTGAGCCAGTCCATCGTGCGTCCACGGCAGCACTTCCAATAGTCATGCAGATGCTGATCTGGAATTGCCGCCGTGCTTTCGATCAGAAACGCTGATCTTGCCGATGCAAAGGCTGCGGTTTCTGCGATCTGTCGAAGTGTCAGTGACATCTCGGCTCCGTTTGAGGTGATTCCCAGACGCTTTGGCTGCGCGGATGACTGAGCAATTAAACCAGCGATCGTGTCAGAGATCGTGGACGCTCGAAATCAGCCGCTCAGGTGGTCCGCCTGGGAACTTCGGTCTACATACAGGATTGGCTCAGCGGCAGAGTGTCTGCACGTTCGTCGCCACTGACAGCAGTGCAACGCAAACGCGGTGCCGAAGTTGAATAGCGGTCAGGCTGTAGCGATCTGTCAGGAGCACCACGCGCCAGCGGCCGGGGCTCGTCTGAGAGTGTTTCGCGAGGTGTTTCGCATTTGCATCGCGTCGCCGTGGAGCATCATTTCGGCGAACCCGGACTGGCGAAACGTAAACCGGAAAGCGTTAAGCACGTTGAGCGATCCGAAGGGCAAGCGTCGGACAGCGACCCCGATCTTGCTGCGGCGCAGAGATCACGATTGGCCAACGGACTCGTCGGAGAGTGTCGCGTCCGGGAACGTCGTGGGTCGGGCATCGAAGAGGTCTTCGCCCGATTTGCTCACTTCCCGATCTAGTCAGCAAGTTGAGCAGAGACAAACACCGAGGCCATCATGGCGGCGGCCGATTCGACTCGCAGAAGTCGTGGCCCGAGGCTCACAAGTCGTGCACCCTTTGATACAGCCTGTGTGATTTCTTCGACGGTGAAGCCGCCTTCCGGGCCAATCACGGCGATCATTTCCGGGTTCGCCTTAGCCTTCTTCGTTTTCGCCTCGGAAGCGGCTTCCGCGAGGCTCTCGGTAACCAGACTCGAAGTAAACGATGCTCCGCCCGGATGCGCGACCACGACGCTCTTATTGGCGCACTGCTTCTTCAAGAGATCGGACCATTCCACCACCGGCGCAATTGTCATCAGTCGTGACCGACCGCACTGTTTACTTGCGGCGATGATGTTCTGTCGCAAAGTATCGAGTTTTGATGGCCGCGGGTCGACAACCGATCTCGCCGTTTTTATGGGGATGATATTCTTGATTCCGAGTTCAACGGCTTTCTCGATCAACCAGCCGGCTCGCGACGCTTTCGGAAGTGGAATGGCGATTGAAAGTTGAGGACCGGTCTCTTCAGGAACGGTTTCGATCTTGCTGACGTCGAGCGTCGCTGCGTGTCGAGTGACGAAAGTCAGTTCGGCGTCTGCTTCTTTACCGGTCCCGTCAAAGAGGCGAACGGTGTCGCCGACCTGGTGCCGCGTGACTCGGATCATGTGGTGAAATTCCGGGCCGCTGAATGAGACCGTACCGGACCGAAACTCATTTTCTACAAAAAATCGCGAAGTCATATTTTGCACTCTCGTATGATCGGATATTCAGATGCCAATACCGGTGGCTGGATGCCCTGATCCGACGCCAAAGATACGTAAATAGTTTCAACCTTTTAACACGAGTCGGATATTGATTCTGGATCGCTTGTCATGACGGCGCGTTGAAGAAACCATCCGACTGTGAAGCTTCATTCGACGGGTGTGCGCAGGTACCTATGATTTTAAAAAGTGTGATCAGTGCTGAAAAAAAACAGCACCTCAAAGTCAGCCGCGACTGCCAAGCGACGACTGCAAGTATTCCACGTAGCCTAAACCAAGGCGCAATTTAACAGCATGCATGACGGCAGGAAACCATTGAAGCGGGGAGATTGCTGGTCGGATGCGGCTCGTGCCTCCGCATTAAGTCACGTTGATAAACCCATAGACAGCGGGGCGGCCGTGAATCAGCTGATAATTCTTTGCTTATCGAGCAGGTAAGCGAGAAAGAAGCGTCGGGTAATCTACACATCCTGACCACTGTTGCTCGAATCACGCTCCTGGTCGCTTGCACCCGTGAAGAACTGTTTGAGGTTTTCACCGCTGAGAGTGGGTCGTTGCGGGTTGACTGCTCAAATGTCTTCGCGGAATTTTTGGAAATCCGCCTGGACGGCAGCCGGAGCCGGCCAAATCACTTGGATTGTAGCCGTCCTATCTTGAGATTGTAATCTGGGCCAGACGCA
>JBLFXD010000287.1:0-7914 GCA_047611045.1 Planctomycetaceae bacterium
ACCGTTCACGCTCAGGATGACTTCGGAGTCAAACGAGTCGGTATGGTCTGGCAGGGTCTCGACAAGACCAACTTCTCAAATCCGGCAGAAGGCGAACGCATCATTTCGGCGGGCGGCCCCGAGAAAGAGCAGATGGAACTGGCCGGGACGTTCACCGCCAGTTCGTTGGGCATCGAACCTCAGCCGATTGAAGTTCGGCTCTTCGCCGAAGACTACTTTCCTGGCCGCGAACGAGTTTACTCGCCGCCGCACCTGTTGTACGTCCTCAACGCCGAACAGCATGCAATCTGGCTGACCGAACAACTCAGCAAGTGGCACCGGCAGTCGCTGGACGTTCGCGATCGCGAGCTGCAGCTTTACGAAATCAACAAGGAACTCCGAGCACTGACCACTGACGAGGTCACCCAACCCGAGAACCGCCGACGGATCGAAAACCAGGCGGGAGCAGAGCGGGTCAACGGTCGCCGTCTATCCGGTCTCGCAGACAGCGGTCAAGACTTGATCAAGCAGGCCATGCGGAATCCCGAGTTCGGCGTCGGGCATCTTGAGAAGTGGGCCGAGATGATGCAGATTCTGAAGGACATTTCTTCCAACCGGATGCCGACGGTCGCCGACATGCTCAAGCAGGCGTCGGAAGCTCCGAAGCTGGCTCAGAACACGCCGGACAGCAAAGCTCCGAAGGCGGGAATGGTTCGCAACTCCGCATCGGGCGATTCTCCTCCGGGATCAGAAGACGACCCAGGCAAGAAGAAGCCGACTGTTCCAGGCGTCGTGGATGTCGAGTCCTCTCATCAGCCGCTCGACAAGAAGCCCGGCGACGAAGGAAAGCCGCCGGAAAGCAAGGGGGCACCTCGACTGACCCTGGCAACGACGACGTTGATTGGCGGCGGTAAGAAAGGCGACGATTCATGCCCGGTCAGCGACAAGGTGGAGGAGGCCGTTGAAGAGCAGCGCGAACTGCTGGCCGAATTCGAGAAGATCGCGGACGAGCTGAACAAGCTGCTGGCGAATCTCGAAGGCAGCACGCTGGTCAAACGCCTGAAAGCCGCATCGCGTTCTCAATACAAGATCGCGGGGCGGATCGGTGACGAAGTCGCCACTTCGTTTGGCGTCGCACCGAAGTCGGCGAAGAAAGAGCAGAAGACACTGTTCGCCGAGCTGTCGAAAATCGAAGAGACCAACACGCTCGACGTGTCCAACATCATGGACGACATGGAAGCGTATTTTGAACGTCGCCGCTTCACTCAATTCAAAACCGTCCTCGACGAAATGAAGAATGAAGACGTGCTGGGAGCGCTGCGGCAACTCGGTGATGACCTGCCGAAAGAATCCGGCCTGTCGATCGCTCAATGCGAGTTCTGGTCGGACACGTTTGATCGCTGGGCGGAAGACCTGGTCGAACCGTCTTCCGGCGGCACGTGACCCGGCTCCAAATCGGCCGGCAGTTTGCCGCCATCGATCGTGCTGGAAGTGCTGCAGATTCTGGAGGCAGAGGTCAACCTGCGAGAAGCAACACGCGTCGCCGAACAGGCTCGACCCGCCATCAAACGCGACGAATACGTTACTCAAGCGGAAGAACTTTCTAAGACTCAGGACGAACTTCGTGACCGAGTCGACAAAGTCATCGAGAGAATTCAGGAGCTGCCCGACGCTGCGGCAAACTTCGGCAAGGAATTGCGACTGCTCGGATCGGTTTCGCAAGTGATGACCGAAGCGACCGACATTCTTTCTCAACCAGATACTGGTAAGCCGGCAATCGCCGCCGAAACCGAAGCCATCGAACTGCTGCTCCAATCCAAACGGATCAACCCGAAGGGCGGCGGTGGAGGTGGCTCCTCACCGGGCGGCGGAGGCGGGGGAACGACAACAGACTCGGCGCTGGCTCTCGTGGGCAGCGGCAGCAACGAGAAAGAAACCAAAGAAGCACGCGGCGTTTCTCAAGCGACGGGCGAATCCGGAAAGGCGTTTCCGGAAGAGTTTCGGTCGGGACTCGACGAGTTCTTCAACCGACTCGACAAAGATTACACCCGTCAGTGATCTCGTCCTTCCGCGACGCATGGTGAAGAGAGAACAGATCGATGTTTAGAGAATTCAAGAATCGAAAACGGGCTCGTGTGTCGTCGGCCTCGGTGCCGGTCGCGTTCGCAGCGTTGCTGTTTCTGGTGATGGCGCAGGCGTGCGACGCCTTTCCCGTCGACTTCGTGCTGACGGAACCTGGGAACCGCAAGCAGCCAGAACCTCAAGTGCAGGAAGCTAAAGAAGCACCTGCAGAAGCCAAAGCGGCAGACGCAGCAAAACCAGCTAAGGACAAGGTAAAACCCGCTGCGAAACCAAAGCCGTTGAAGAAAGGAATCGTTCGCCAGAAAGTCGCAGTCGCTGCGGAGGGTGCTGCAGAAGCCGCAGAAGAAGTCGGGCAAATCTTCGGCGAACTGATCGGGGGGCTGTTTGGACGACGGGCTGCGCCGCAAGCCGCAATCCGGGTAGTTGACAAAAATGCCCTCAACCAGTTCGAGGCTCGATACGGTCGCCACTTCGACCAGATCATCAAAACAGAATTGCATTTCATCCGAATGGTTTGCCAGCCGACTCGCCAGCAATACGACGCCTTGGCTACGGACGGAAAACTGGTCCGCACCAAAGTGCTCAACAAGTTTGCGATGGTTCAACAGGGCATGCAGCGAGGTATCCGGGATTCAAGTGACAACGACACTCGCAAGCCTGTGTCGGAAGGTTTGCTGGAGTCAGCAAAGCGGCATCTCTCGCCGGATCAGGTTGCGAAGTACGAAAGCGAACTCGCCGAACGGAACAATGCCCTCAAAGACGTCGCCATTCTGGTGACCGCAGCCAAACTTGACGAGAAGCTGGTTCTCGATACAGAACAACGGTCACACGTCACCAGAGTGCTGGGCGAGAACTGGAACGAATCGTGGGGCTCGGTGCAAATGATGATGAACGGCAGCCGCTATTTCCCCGACATACCCGACCAGAAGATCATTCCGCATCTCTCCGCGACTCAGAAGAAAGTCCTGCGGACATTGAACCAGCGGAACAGAGTCTTCTTTGGATTCAACGTTGGGATGAATCAGGGAATCGTCATCCCCGATGAGCAATGGAAAGACGAAGAAAAAGCAACGGAAGCCGCCAGCGCGACGAACGACGAATCTACAAAAACGACGACAAAGTCAGTGGACGCATCGAAACCGGCGGCAGCCAAAGTGGAGGCGAAAGAATGAGCGAATGCCGCCACTCACCTGGTCGATCGAGACTTCTAACCGCTTTGCTGATTGCCATCGTCTGGGCGTCACAAGGTGCCACCCCAGTTTTCGGTCAGCTCGGTTTTACTGACCAGCAATTCGAGCAATGGGTCTTTCAGCAGTACGGCAACGCAGCGACAGCTCGGACCAAACTGAAGGAAGCTCTAGAGCTTTACACCGAAGACATTGATCAGGCCTGCGGTCTGTCGGATGATCAGAAGCAGAAACTGAGACTTGCCGGTCGGGGCGACATCAATCGTTTCTTCCGAACGTTCGAGGAAGTCAAACTTAAGTTTCAGCTAATCAGGAATGACCAGCAGAAGGTCAACCAGATCTTTCAGGACGTCACCCCGCTCCAGGCTCAGATGACGACGGGGCTGTTCACTCGAGACTCTTTGCTGCAGAAGTGCCTGGTTAACACAATCAATCGCGAGCAGTTCCTGAAGTATGTCAAAGTTGACCAGGAGCGCCGCAGCTTCCATCACGAAGCGAAGATCGGAATCGTCATCACCCTGCTGAATCAATCTGTGCCGATCACTTCCGAGCAACGTCGACGCTTGGTCGACTTGCTACGTCGCGAAACCAGACCACCTCGTAAGTCCAGCCAGTACGACTACTACGCAATGATGCATCAGATTTCAAAGATTGACGAAGCAAAGTTGACCCTGATTCTTGACGACATCCAGTGGCAGGTTTTCAAGAAGCAGCTCGCGCAGATGCGGGGCATGGAGCAATGGTTGAAACAGAACGGAATCCTTTTCGACGATGAAGAGGAAGAGCTTCTGCTTCCCGACGCACAGGTGGCCGCCGAATGACGTCTCTACAGAATGTCCATGCACGCGGCGTATTGATCGTCTCGACGATGCTGCTCCTCGGAGTTGCTCTGATCAGGCCAGCATCCGCACAACCGCCGAACGCGCGCATCGGCGAGGCGGTCCCACGCGACGTTCGAGAAATCTATAACAAGGGTCTGCAATATCTGGTCAGTACTCAAAGCCAGGCCGGCGGCTGGTCAGGTGGACAAACAGGGCCAGGCGTCACAGGCCTTGGACTGATGGTGTTTCTGGCGTCGGGCGAAGACCCCAACTTCGGAAAGTACAGCGGCAACGTCAAACGAGCGATTCGAAGCCTGATCACAGAGCAGGACAAAAACACCGGAATCCTCGGCAACAGCATGTACCACCACGGGTTCGCCATGCTGGGACTGGCTGAAGCCTACGGAGCCGTCGATGATCGGCGAGTCTGGCCGGACGGTAAGAAGGGCCGAACGATTGGTGCCGCTTTGGAGCTGGCCGTCCGGGCCGCGTTGACATCACAAAAGAACAACACCAGAGGAGCATGGCGTTACTCGCCGTCCGACACCGAGGCCGACACTTCCGTCAGCGGAGCGGTGCTGGTTGGGCTACTGGCCGCTCGCAACGCCGGTATCGAAGTCCCCGACACGGCCATCGACAAAGCCATCTCTTACTACACAAAGATGACATCGGCCTCCGGACAGGTCGCCTATTCCGGAGGCCTGGGCGGGTTTAACGAGTCTCTCGCCCGGATCTCCATCGCGACACTGGTCTACTCAGTCGCCAAGCGCAAAGACCTTACGCAGTTCAAGTCGACGCTCGCGTACCTGGTCAACAAACTCGAGTTCACGGGCAGCTCCGGACATGGCTGGGTCAACTACCAAAGGTACTACCAGGCTCAGGCCCTGTTTCAAGGCGATGTCGACGCCTGGGAACGCTGGAACAAACTATTGATTCGCCAGTTGAAATCTTCGCAGCTGCCCGACGGCAGCTGTCCTGGTCAGCACGGCGGCTCGGTCAGCACATCCCTGTCGCTGCTCAGCCTCGCTTTGAATTATCGGTTCCTCCCCATCTATGAACGGTGAGTGATCGCCAATGCTCCGCCCCATCATTCGAAAACGAGTCCTCAGCCGAACCACCGCCTTGGCGCTGGCCGCGTGTGGTTTCACGCTGCTTTTGGCGACGGTGCAGACAGCATCACTCGCCGCCGAATCGGCACCTTCCCAGACAATTCTGCATTTGTCGAACGACGGTTTCCTGCCTGGACAACTGCTCGACTCTGACCAGGCAGACGTCCTTCGCTGGCAAAGTCGCCTATTTACGAAGCCGTTCGAATTCCCGCTACGTGGCGTTTCAACTGCGCAGTTTCCCGTCGTGCTTCCTCGACCAAAACCTGCCGGTGAATACTGCATCGAACTGTCCGGCGGCGACGTGCTTTATGGAGACATCCTTGAGTTCTCAGAATCGTCGCTGCTCATCAAGGCCGCAGATGCCGGCACTATTCACGTCTCGCGAACGAACGTCCAACGAATCTACCGCTGGAAGGAGACGTCTCTGATTTATCTGGGTCCGAGCGGTCTGGACGGCTGGGACTTCGCAATGCCGGGCGTCGCAACCGGAGAAATCTGGTCGAGCGAAGGTGGCTGGCCCCGGACAACGACGAAGAACGCTTCGCTGTTCAGAGACTTCGGCCTCCCCGCACGATCCGCCATCGAGTTCGAGCTTTCCTGGAACGACGTACCCGACTTCGAGTTGGTGCTCGGACCGCGAAACCTGCGAGGCATCGTCGACGCTCCGCAAGTCGCGCCCGGAGAAAAGCCATTCGACGACGAGTTTCGGTTTGAAGTCTGGGAAGACGAACTCGTTGTGGTTGGCGAGTCGGCGCGCGACGCGGACGTCGCCAGCGTGACGCCAGTTGCCAGCGGCCCCGGCGCTGTCCGCGTGCAGCTCTATCTTGATCAGCAGAAGCAGCGACTCAGCATCTACTCGCGAAGCGGCAAGCAGACAGCGAGCGTGAAGTTGCATTCGAAGAAGCCCGAAGTTCGCACCGGACTGCGACTAACTAATCGAAACGGACACATTCGCTTGAAGCATCTGCGGATCGCTCATTGGGATGGAATCCTCCCGCAGGATGTTCAGGCCGAAAATTCCAGAATCCACCAGATCGATGGCACCATCACTTACGGCCAGGTCACCGCCTACGACGCGGAACGCAAAAGCTTCACCCTGAAGCGGGATGACGATTCCGTTGAAATCGACGCGGCCTCGGTATCAGACGTGTTTCTTTCCCCAGTCCGCTCGACTGAGCCGCTCGATTTGGAAAAAGGCATTGCGAAGAATCCGGTCGACAACGCGACGAACCTGGAAAACGCGACGATCACAAAGCCGGCATTCGCCATCACTCGAATCACCTGCCAGGACGGTTCGCAGTTCAGTGGTCGACTGACCGGAGTCCGGAACGGCAGCATTCATCTCGACTCAGAATTCATCGACGAACCAGTTGAAATTGCGTTGGCAAGCGTCCGATCAATCGCCCGCCAGGGCTCGGAAACGAAGCCGGCGGCGCACAAAACAACCGTCAGCGGTGCTCCCGGGCGGCTGGAGATAGACGGGGTCAAACTTCCGGGTCGATTACTCGACGGAGTTGAGACGTCCGATGCAAGTTGCCTGGTCTGGCATCCAGACTTCAGTACCAACTCAAGTCCGCTTGCAAAGAATCTCTCGGGCAGAATCGTTTATCGCGATGCTCCGAAGCCCAAGCCGAAGGTCACGGTGACGATCCAGCACCAGAATCGTCAGTTGGTAATTCGACAGATGAACCGGAAACCTGCCATTCAGGGTTTTGGCGATGTCTTCAAGCAAATGCTGACCGGCAAGATCGCTCCGGCAAAGAAGCCCACGTTTCGAGCGGCGCAGACTCTGCACCTCAGAAGTGGTGACACCATCCCGTGCGACGTCGTTTCTGTGGACGAAGAGGGACTTCACTTCACGACGCCAATTTCTGATGCAACGTTCGTCTCGAACGACCGCATCAAGGGCGTTGAGCTGGATGGCAAGATCGGCTCGCCGGCCTTGGAAGAGACCAAACGAAAAAGACTGTTGACACTGCCTCGCCTGCAGAAAGGCTCGCCACCAACGCATCTGATTTACTCAGAGAGCGGCGACTTTCTTCGAGGCCGGCTGGTCAGCATGAGTCCGGACATGCTGACTGTCGAAGTTCGACTGACGAATCGTGAAATCCCTCGATCTCGAATCTCGCAAATCATCTGGCTGCATGCTGACGAGCTGGAGCCGGTCGACGCGTCCGATGAATCCACCGATGAGCAACCCGCATCGGAAGAAATCGCGGCGACCAGCGAAGCTGGCAACGGAAAAGACCAAGCCGACGGCACCCGAGTTCAAACGCTGATTCGCCACAAAGACCGGCTGACATTCTTCGCCAATAAAATTGAAGACTCGCTGCTCTCGGGCAGCAGCGACATTCTCGGTGAATGCCACTCTGAAATAGCCAACATCGACCAGTTGCTATTCGGCGATTACATCGAACAAGCGGCCGCCAAACTTGCTTACCACCGATGGAAACTTCACTACGCCACCGAACCGAAGTTTGTACTTGCGGGAGCGGGTGACGGGGGCGGAGCACCGATCACCGGCACGGAATCGCCACTCGTCGGACAACCGGCTCCGGATTTCAAACTGGATCATCTGGACGGGGACGAATTCCAACTCGTCGAGCACCGTGGCGAAATCATCGTGCTGGATTTCTGGGCAACGTGGTGTGGGCCGTGTCTGCAGACGATGCCGCTGATTGATGAAGTCGTCCGAGAATTCCCCGATCAGAAAATAAGACTGCTCGCCGTCAATAT
>JBLFXD010000288.1:0-7886 GCA_047611045.1 Planctomycetaceae bacterium
GAAAGGAAAGAGGCAAAGCGCCGGATGGAACGATCAGTTCCTCGCCGAAGTACTGCAAATTCAGCAGTGAAACTTCGCGCCCCCTCTGGGATTTGTCGCCGTCCTTTTCGACGATCTGGCAGATCTGCTTTTTCTCATCCTCAGCCTCTAACGGAATGTCGGACCAGTCGGGCAGCTTGGGCGGATTCTCGTCAACCAGCTGAGCGATCAGGCTGGTCGGTTTCGGATCCTGAGCCGCGGGGTCATGAGCGACTTCGTACGACAGATCGAACTGCTCCATCAGTTTGCGGAACAGTTCGTGGATTTCCTCCGGGTATCCGAATTCGTAGTTGTACGGCGGGTCGCTCCAGAGACTGCTGAGCCGTTCGTGGGTGATGAGTCCGTGCTGGTCGCGTGTCGTCTGATCGTCGAGCACAAAGCTGATGGCTTTGGCCAGGTAGTCGGGCCGCAGAATCATGTACTGTCCGAGTCCCTGATCGTTGTCCTCGCCATCCTGCCCGTAGTGAATGATGTACCCAAGTGTTTTGAGCATGCCGGCGTACGTCGCGGCCAGTTCATGCGACACTTTGCGAGGTCGACACAGATTCTGAAAGTCCTTGTACTTGATCCACGGCGTGTCCTTGCCGCGTTCCTGCAGCGCCGTCAGCACGCTCTTCCAGCTCGCCGGGACTTCCCGTCCCATTGCGGGCAGTCCGGCAGCGATCTCGGCAATCCTCGATTTCAGTTCCTCAATTCCCTTTCGAGGCCCATCCCAGGTTGACTCGTCGTCTTTGTCATAGCCTTCGGGCTGGCTGTCGACACTCAGAAAGCCGACGATGGAATTGCCAAAGCGGTCTCGGAGTTCCTGTTGAGCAAGATCCGGCAATCGCTGACCCGGGCCGCCGTGAGTCGCGATGACCAGAATGCGAGCGTCGTTGCCGGCCCGGCTGAGGATCGTTTCGATCCAGAATTCGACGGCTCCCTGCTGCGGCCCCTCGCGAGGTTTCCACACCACCAGGTACACAGCGGGAGCCGTAAAGAACATCTGATGAGTCGGCCGGTAAACCTTCTGCCCGCCAAAGTCCCAGGTGTTGAGTGAGATGTCCGTCTCCGAACCATCGTTGCCCGAATGTGTCACCCGCACGGGCTTAATCTCGATCCCGTGCGTCGAAGGGTGTTTGTGAAACGGTTCGTCCCGCAGCGCGTCGAGCAGGCAGGACTTCCCCACATCTCCTTCGCCGATCAGAATCAGCTTCGCCTCGTTGAGGACGATCTGATCTTCTGCCTTCGCCCGCAGATACGCTTTGACTGCCTCAAGACCTTGCTCATCCGCAGCGGCTAGTTCGGGGTTGAGAGGATTTCCACGAAGGTCCAAACGTTGCAGATTAGGAAGGAGCCCTATCTCTCCGGGCAGATCGGTCAACTTGTTGTCCTGGAGGTAAATCTCCGAAAGCACCGATAAATCGCCAAACCACGACGGCAATTCATCCAAAGAACATTGCGTCAGATTAATCCATTTCAGGTTCCGCAGTGATCGGATACACGCCGGAACCGAACCAAGTGGATTTCCTCCGGCGGGAACGCCGAGAAGAAGATTCTCTAGCTGGATTAAGTTGGACAAAGACTGTGGAAGCGTGGTGAGCCGATTGCCGCTTACAGACAGTTCCTGAAGCTGCGTCAGATTGCCAAGCGACGTCGGCAGCGCGTCCAACTTGTTGTGGGAAACGTCCAAGTTCTGCAACTGCGTGAGTTGGGTCACAGGATCTGGCACCGCCGTCAGTTCGTTCCCGTTGAGGTCGAGCGTCGTCAAATGCCTGAGTTGCCGTATCGCCGTTGGCAGTGTGGACAACCTATTGCAGGAGAGATTCAGCTGCTTCAAATGCGACAACTGCCCCAACGTATCTGGCAGTGACGTTAAGCGGTTGTATGTAAGGTCCAACGTTTGCACTTGGGTTAGCTGGACCAACACCTGCGGTAATACCGTAAATTGGTTGTGAGAGAGATTCAGTTTGCGCAGTTGTGTGAGCTGAACAAACGACGTCGGCAGTGTTGTCAGTTGGTTGTTAGAAAAGTTCAGTGTCTGCAACTGCCAAAGCTGAAGCAGTGACTCCGGCAGCGTCGTCATCTGATTGTCTGAAAGGCTCAGTGTCTTCAAATTGGTGAGCTGGACCAGCGATGCCGGCAGTTTCTTGAGAGTCACGTTTTCCCTGCCAAGACCGCCGTACTGACCAAGGCTGCTCAGATCGAGTCCGATCGCCCGGGCGCGGCGGGCTTCTTCGATCTTCTTTTCCGCTTTTCGATACGCCTCATCCCGTGCCATGACCAGTCTCGCTTCTGAGAATTTGGTTGCAGGCGTGCAATGTACAGAATGCGACTGTGCTTTGTCCCGTCTGCCGGCGAATGCTCAACTGCATTCATCTGGTCATGTTTGGCCGTTTCACCGAATTCGAAACCCGACGCGTCAGCTCTGAAATTGCGCACTTTGGGGTGGCAACTGTTTTGGACGAAGGCCATTCACCACCGCAGCCTGGGGCGTCGCCCCGGGGAGCCGCAAAAAACAAGGCCGTTTTGGCCGACGGCCATATTCATGGCATTCAGATGTCGGTGCGTATGGCCTTTGGCCAAAGGAATTTGTAACGCACCGAACTCCTGGGGCGGTGCCCCAGGCTACGGTGAAAAGTGGCCTTCAGCCACAGAGCACTCAGGGTGGCACAGGTTGCTTGCAACCTGTGCGGCGAAGCCGCAAGAGGTCATCTCGATCAGCTCACGATCCCTCTGGTCGCTGCCCGACACGGGTTGCAAGCAACCCGTGCCACCCGAGCAGAGCTTGACGTCACGACGGTGCGGGCGGGAAACCAGCGGATCTCAGCAGCGATGTGCTCGAAACGGTTTGCCAGCCTGCGAGGGCATGACGAGATAGCAGCAGCCTTCGCCGCATTGCAAGGAAGTCGCAGCCTCTATGGCTATGACGGTGGCAAAACTCAGGGCGCGGCAACCGCCACCGCTTCAGGAAACGCGAGAATGTGAATCTTCGCGGTGCCGCCGATGTATTCATCGCCCTTGAGCGGGCGGCCGTTGGCGTTGGCGGAATTGGACATTGTGAAGGCGAGGCGGTGGCCGTCCGGGTGGAGAGTGATGCTGCGGCCGTTGGTTAGTTTGGTGCCGACGTAGAATGGTTTTTCATCGCCGGGATTCCAGAAGAATAGTTTGCCCTTGCCGGGGAAGGCGCTGGCCGTGCCGACGACGAAGCCGTCCGGGTGGAACCAGGCGTCGTAGATGAAGCCGTCCTGGCTGTCGCCGGGAACGAGTTCGTGCAATTGCTCGCCGGATGCCCAGTTGAATAACTGTAAGACCGGACTTCCTTTGGCGAAGCCACCGCTGGGTTCTTTCATGCCTCCCGCGATGAGTTGTGAGCCGTCCGGGCTGAAGGCGAGTTGTCTGACTCCGCCGCAATCCTGCATGTGGTTGAGCTGGTAGAAACCGGTGGCTTCGAATTCTCGTTTTTGTTTGCCGGTTTCTGTTTCGAATTCTCGAATCGTGCCGTGGAAGTCGCCCGCGACGAATGAGGCTCCGTCCGGGTGGAATGTCAGACTGAAAATTTCGTGCGGCAGCTGTTCGGTTTCGCGAATCAGTGTTCCGTCAGTCGAGGACAGGATCCTGATGACCAAGTCGTTTCCGCCGATGGCGACCTGTGTTCCGTCGGGCGAGACGGCGATTGCTCGGATCCATCCGGCGAGTGCATCGGGCACAGTCCAGAGTGGCTCGGCGGCGGTCTCCGCCGAGTAGTCCCAGCAGCTGACTCGTCCCCAGGAATCACCAGTGACGCAGCGGTTGTTCTCACCTGTGAAGGCGAGGCTCTGCAGCCAGCCATTGTGGCCGGTGAACGGGGCCAGCAGTTCAAAGCTGTCGTCTTTGATAGCCCAACGCTGGATCGTGGCGTCGTAACCGACTCCGATCAGGAATTTTCCGCACGGAGAGAAGCGGCTCTGCCAGAGCTGACGCTCGTACTCAAGCGTTGCACCCTGTTTCGGCTCGTACCGTTTGAGAAGTTCATCGGCCGTCATCGTGCGGCGCCTCTGCGTGGATTAAGTGAGTCCGGTCAGCGGTCCGTCGTCGCAGTAGCCGGGGTTGCCGAACGTCTTGATTTCGTGCCCAAAGCTGTGCGCCAGCGAAAGCAGCAGGCGGTTGTGCGGTACGTTTTTGAATTTCAATGCCTGACCGGTTTTGAAGTCTGAACCACCGCCCATCAGCACAAACGGGATATCGTTGAGCGTGTGCGAGTTTCCTTTGCCGAGTTCGTTGCCCCACACAATCTGCGTGTTGTCGAGCAGGCTGCCTGGTCCGCCAGGTTCGGGAGTTTCGGCCAGGCGTTTGACGAGGTAGGCGAGTTGCTCGGCGTACCAGGTGTTGATCTTCGTCAACTTTTCCTGAGCATCTTTATTGTCGTCGCCTTCGTGCGACAGGGAATGCTGGCCTTCCTCGATCCCCAGCCAACGCATCTTTGCCTGGCCGACGGAATTGGTGTACTGCAGCGTGGCCACTCGTGAAAAGTCTGAGACGAAGCTGTTGACCATCAGGTCGATCTGCATCTTGCTGATCTGCGGAATGTTGTCGTTGTCTTCCCGGATGCCCTGTTCGATGTCAGGGACGGCGTGCCCGGATTCCGTTTCCGGAGTGGCCTGAAGTTGTTGTTCCATCTCGCGAACGAACGTCGCCTGCTCGTCGAGAAGGTGGCGGTCTTCGGCGCTGACGACGCTTCGCAGTTTCTTCAGGTCATCCTGCACATCGTCGAGGATGCTGGTGAGTGACTCGCGGTCCTGAACCTGTCCGTAGAGTTTTGCAAACATCTCGTAGGGGTTGTCGATCGGGGCGACCGGCTTGTTGGCACCGGCGTAGCTCATGCGAGTCCACGTGTCGGCTCGGTCAGGAACCATCACGCCGAACTCCAGCGAACCGAAACGCGTTTTCGTTTCGGGGTTTGCCTGGAAGACGTTCTTCAGTTCCTGGTCGAGAGAGATGCCCGTCGACCAACCGGCAGGAGTGTGCGATCCGCCCTGGATGTTGCCGGGAAAAAGTTCGATACCCGTCAGCAGGCAGGCCATGCCTCGCATGTGGCTGTCGCCGTCGCCCTTTACTTTGTCGCAGACGCCGTTCAGAACGAGCATCTGATCCCGGTACGGTTCGAGCGGTTTGAGGATCGGCTTGATGTCAAAGTCCGGGCCTTGCCGGTCGGGCCAGAATTGCTTCTGGATCGTGCCGTTCGGGCTGAACATCACGACGAAGCGTTTCTTTCGCGACGTGCTTCCCGCGAAGCCGAGACTCGGCAGGTTCGTCAGAAATGGCAGTGCGGCAGCGTTCAGACCAAGAGTTTTCAGGAACCGACGACGTGAAGTCGGGCGTGGCATGGTGGGGCTTCCGTGCGGATGGCGAGTGGCGGGGTAGTTCAAAGTTACTCGGCAGCAGTCTCTGAAGGTGGGACGTTCGCTGTCGGATGGTCAAACGCGGCGACCGTTGCGATTTCTGCCAGAAGTGCGTTGACGTTGAAATCGCTGCGGACAAACAAGTCTCGCAGTTTTTCTTTCTGATCGGAACCGTAAGCCTGGATCGGTTGCTTGACAACGTGTTGAAAAAGCTGCTCTACGAATGCCAGGTGAACTTCGTCGCTGTTGGCCAGGAATTCTCCGAGTTGTTTCGCTCCTGAAAACTTTGCCAGATCGCCGGTCTGCTGCAGGTACGAACCGGAAGGGTTGACGTCTTTGTTGTGCTCTTTTTTGCGGAAGCGGCCGGCGGCGTCAAAGTTTTCCAGAGCGAAGCCGAGCGGATTGATCGTCTCATGACAGGATCGGCAGGCGACAGGGCTCGTCTGCAGAGCGACTCGCTGACGCGTTGTCAGATCAGGGTGCAAATCCGGCGGAATCGGTGTAATCGCTTCGGCCGGCGGTTTCAGCGATCGGCCAAGGATGCTTCGCGAGATAAACACTCCGCGATGAATCGGTGAACTGAGCTTGTGATACGCAAAGCCGCTCATCAGGAACGGGTGAGACAGGATGCCGGATCGAACGTCCGGTTCGAACGCGACCTTCTGAAACGTCTTGCCTGAAGCTGCCTCGGCGGCGAGTTGAACGCTGTAAAAGTCAGCCAGCCGCCTGTTGAGGAAAGTTTCATTGCTGAGCAGCAGTTGTCGAAAGTCCGGCTGCTCTTGAGCGACGAATTCGTCGATCGTCAGTTCGAGCGACGTGCGAAGGTCTGACAACAACGCTCGGTCGAAACCTACGAATTGCTCCGCATCCTTCGACACGTCGGTTAGATGGTCGAGCTTCAGCCAGTAGTGAAAGAACTCTCGCAGTTTAGTTTTTGTGCGAGGGTCGTTGACCATGCGGGCCGCGGCACGAGCGACTTTAACACGGCTGTCGAGTGAGTTTCCTTTGGCACCGTTCCACAGCTGGTTGTCCGGCGGGCAGTCCCACAGTCCGAACGCAAGTCTGGATGCAACGTCAAACGTGTCGTTCTCGCCGCCGACCTCGCGGTAAAGAAATCTCGGCGACTTGAGCGCCAGCATCACGATGCGGCGGACGGCCGTTTCCTCGTCGTCGGTCTTCTCAAACTGGCTTTCGATATAGAGACGTTTTTGCTCTTCAGAAAGTGGACGGCGCAGAGCCCGTTCGACCAGTCGGTCGCAGAACGATCGCAACTTTTCTGAGCGGTCGTCTTTGCCAGGTCGGCTGCCGGAGAGCCGATCGAGATCGTCGAATACCTTAGCCGCAACTTCGATGGCCGCTGAGGTCGTGGCGGCGTCCCACTCTTTCGAAACCGCACTGCCTCGAACGTAACCCTCGCTGCGATCGTCGGGCGGGAATGGAGTTTCGACGGTCAGAACCTCTGCGTATCGCGATGGTGTAAGAAACCGCTCGGGGATGGGCTCTTCAGTTTTGTGCGGAGCTTTCCAGCGCAAACGAATTTCGGCGGACTTGCCGTTGAATTTCGAAAAGTCCAGCCGCAGCGGATAGGGACGCCCGCCGATCATGAACATGGTTTTGCGATGCTCGGCATCATCGCCGGATCGAACTTTCCCATCGATGAACGGAATCCGAGAATGGTTCAGCCAGAACTGGAAGCCGTTGTCTGTTCTGATGACGAATTCGTACTCGCCGGTTTCCGGTGCGATGACTGATCCCTGCCAGCGAATTGAAAACTCAGTCTTCTTTGTGAACTTGCTGTCAGTCGGGACGTCCTCGCCAAAATCGAAGTCGATGATCGGGTCGACGCGTTTGAAGTCGAGTTTCTTATCTCTCTGATAACGGCCGGATGCGAAGTATTCAGCCTGCAGACCTCGCTTGTCGTCGATCGTGCGGGCGCCGCGAAAGTGACCAATTAAGTCGGCAACCGAGTTGCGGTATTGAGTGTTTGTTAAACGAGCCAGTTTGACTCGCGGTGGTCGAATCCGAGCCTGGGCGACGGGCGAGTAAAACGCGTCGTAGATGTAGGCCGCGACCACTTTGGAATCTTCACCGATGCAGACGTCCGCTTCGCCTTCCGGCATCGTTTCAGTGATGACTCGTGCGAGGCTTACGAGAGGGCGATCGCCGGCCAATGCTTCACGATAGTTTTCGGCGGTTCCCTGACCATCGTCTCCGTGGCACGACGCGCAGAGCTTTGCGTAAATCGCCTTGCCGGGATGCTCGTCCGCAGCATTCGTCCCGTGTGAGAAAAACGCCAAAACGCCAGCGGTGATCAAAAAGAGACGTAACCAGGCTTCATGCCGGGCAGGAAACATTGAGAGGCTCCGTCATGGAGTATGGAGGGCATTTGGTGGATGGATTGAAACTTGCCGCTGCGCAGTTGGAAGTAGCTGTTGGAAGTGAGTTACTGTAGAAAGTTGTGTTTGAGTAGATGTTGAAAAAGGCGGC
>JBLFXD010000289.1:0-7885 GCA_047611045.1 Planctomycetaceae bacterium
TCGTGACTCCTCCTTATGGTCTGTGCCTGCTGATTTCGTGCTCACTGGGCGACGTCAGAGTTGCCGATGTCCTGAAAGATGTCGCGATCATTCTGGTGCCGATGTTGATTCTTCTGATCGTGGTGATCCTGTTCCCGGAATTCGTGCTGTTTCTTCCTCGGTGGATCACGCCGAAGTTTCTGTGATTGTGTTCCTGATCAATGGCGATGGAGCGTTGGCGTGACTCGGGCTCAGTCCAGTGGCCGCAACGATCTTCACCCATTCGAACAAACCAATATACTGAGAGCTTCCAAGCAGCGATCGGTTTGAGGCTGAGGAGAGTTTTTTCATGCTCGGGATTCTGGGGCGTCATCAACGCACGTGCGACGGTATTTCGCGGCGTCATCTTCTTCAGGCGGGTGGTGCAGGTTTGCTCGGGCTGAACGTGCCGCAATTGCTTGCGGCCGAGGCGGCGCAGCCATTTCACAACGCTCGCGCGAAGCATGTGATCTTCCTCTTTTTGTTCGGAGGACCGGCTCAGCACGAGACGTTCGATATGAAGCCGGAAGCGACGGAAGCGATTCGAGGACCGTTCAAGCCGATCGCCTGCCGAACTCCGGGATTGCTGATTTCAGAACATCTACCGAAAACGGCACAGGTTTCCGACAAGCTGACCGTCGTGCGGACGATGAGTCACGACTTCAACGATCACAGCGGCGGCGGGCACTACATTCAGACGGGACATCGTTGGCATCTACCAATCGGCGGCGGTTTCAACGTCACTCGTCAGGACTGGCCGGCGATGGGTTCCGTCGTTGAGTACTTAACTCAGCAGCGAGCGGCTCTCGCCAAAGACATGCCAAGCTATGTCGTTCTGCCGAACTTCCTGGGACGTCTGCAGGACTACCGTGTTCAACTTCGGCGGCCCGGTGAGACCGGCGGGTGGCTCGGTCGAGGATTCGACCCGGTCAACACTCGTATCGAGAAACGCGATAGCTCAGACAATCCTTACTGGCGAGACTGTACCGACGAGGAACTCAGTTTTCAGATTGAAGGCCTGGTCAATCACGAAGCGCTGACGCTAGATCGTATGAGCCGACGAAGCTCGCTGCTCGACCAGTTCGACGCCAGCGTCAAACAGCTACCGGCCCGGTCGGTGCAGACGTACGACCAGTTTCAGCAGCGAGCGTTGTCGCTGGTATCCTCGCAGCGAACGCGCGAAGCGCTCGACCTCAGCCGCGAACCGGACAAACTCCGCGACACCTACGGTCGGCACTTGTTCGGGCAGTCGACGTTGATGGCTCGTCGATTGATCGAGGCCGGTTCACGATTTGTCACCGTTCATTACGACTGCGTGGACGGCTACTCGTGGGATTCACATCGCAACAGCGACGACGTCAAAAAGAATTTGTTGCCCACGATGGACTCGGCTTTGTCGACTCTGCTTACCGACCTGGATGATCGAGGTTTGCTGGACGAAACACTGGTCGTCTGCATGGGCGAGATGGGGCGGACTCCGAAAGCCAACGCAAGCTGGGGCCGCAATCACTGGAGCACGCTGTTTCCTGCTGTCCTTGCCGGAGCCGGCATTCAGCGAGGCGGCCTCTATGGAGAAACCGATCGCGACGCGGCTTACGCGGTGACACCTCCGGTCAGCCCGGAAGACCTCGCCGCGACCATCTATCACGCGCTGGGCATCGATCCTGAGTTGCGCGTGCCCGATCCACAAGGCCGCCCGACACACGTCATCGATGGCGGAACGCCGTTGACTCAACTCTTCGGTTGATCGCGAGCGAAACGTCACGAGCCGTAGGGTATGTCAAGCGCAGCGCCGGCGTACCAGATTCTTCGCGGCGTATCCAAATGGTACGCCGGCGCTGCGCTTGACATACCCTACTCAAAATTTGACGGTTGCCAGCGTGTGAAAACGCTACAAACGGTTGAAGCCGTTCAGAGCGGCGACGCGGTAGGCTTCAGCCATCGTTGGGTAGTTGAACGTTGTGTTCGTGAAATATTCCAGCGTGTTGTGCGGCGCGGGCAGGGACATGATTGCCTGGCCAATGTGGATGATCTCAGAAGCGCTCGTGCCGAAGCAGTGAATGCCGAGAATCTCCAACGTCTCGCGGTGGAACAGCAGCTTCAACATGCCGACCGGTTTGCCAACGATCTGGGCTCGCGCGAGGTTCTTGAACATTGAATGCCCGACCTCGTACGGAACTCGGGCTTCGGTCAGTTCCTTTTCTGTTTTGCCCAGCGAACTGATTTCCGGGCTGGTGTAGATGCCTGTCGGGATGTCGGCCATGCAGAAATCTTCACACTCGGCGTTGCCCAGGTGCCGCGCCGCAAACCTTCCCTGAATGTACGCAGCACTGGCGAGGGCTGGCGGACCGATGACGTCGCCCACGGCGTAGACATTGGGGGCCGCTGTCTGAAAATTCGAATTCACGGGAATCTGGCCTCGATGATCGGCTTCAATTCCGAGGTTTTCGAGACCGAGTGACTCGGTATTGCCCGAACGTCCGTTGGCCCAGAGCAGCGCGTCTGACTTCAACTGCTTGCCTGATTTCAGATGAAGGATGACGCAATCGTCACGCGGTTCGACTTTCTCGAAAACCTCGCCGTGTCGAATTCGGATACCCGTATCACGCATGCGGTAGCTGAGTGCGTCGATGATTTCGTCGTCGAGAAACTCAAGCAGCTTGTCTCGGGTATTGACCAGATTCAATTTCACGTCGAGGTTGCGGAACATCGTCGCGTATTCGCAGCCGATAACGCCCGCTCCATAGATGGTCATCGATCGCGGAGTGTCTTCGAGATTCAGGATCGTGTCGCTGTCGAAGATTCGCGGATGGCTGAAGTCGATGTCGCTGGGTCGGTATGGTCGAGATCCTGTCGCAATGATGAACGATTTCGCGGAGAGGATATGCTGTCTACCTTCAGGCAGTTCGACCGTGACCGATTCGTTGTCGCGGAAAGAAGCAGCTCCGTGGAAAACGTCGACGTCGTTCCGGTCATAAAAGCTGCGGCGCATTCCGACCTGCTTCTCGATGACCGATGCGGCACCGCGCCGCAGGTCCCGAAAGCCGAGGTGGATCGAAACTCCGGCTTCACGAAAGTAACGGTTCGCGTTGACTTCGGTCAGTCGGGAAATCGCCGAGCGGAGCGACTTGCTGGGAATCGTGCCGACGTGGGTACAGTTGCCGCCAATCAGATCCTGTCGCTCAACGACGGCTACGTGCTGGCCCTGCTTCGTGGCCTCCATCGCGGCGCCTTCGCCGCCGGGGCCGGTTCCGATGACGACGAGGTCGTATCGTGACTCTTCGGTCTCTCCCACTTCAATGACTCCACCGCTCATTGTGCAGACCGTCTGCTGCGCCGTGCAGCCGGCGTGCGATATCGATTATCGATAAACGCAAATCCTAGCGCGCCGTCAGTCTCGCTGAGTGACGACCGAAAGGCCATCGTCCATCACGAGTTGCGATGCCTGGCCGCGATCCTTCAACTGCTTCATCACGGCCTGCGCTGCTTCGAGAGTCTGGCATCGTTTGACCAGTCGATAGCTATGCCAGCCGCTGAGGTGTGTGGCCGAGGTTGTCGTTGCTTTGCCGAGGGTCGCTTGTTTAGCCGCTGCGTTTGTGACCATTCCATCAGACCTTGTGGAATCGTGTGTGGACGAGAGTCAGTTTGTGGCAAAGGCATCCGAACCTTCGCCAATTGACTTGTAAGTTCTTTCAGGAATGATCGGCAGCATCGAATGTGCTGGTTCAGGATTCCCGACGATTTTGATTAAAGTTGGAGCGAAACGTTCTTGTTGCGGTCATCCGTGTCGTTGCCATGTTGTCAGATGCGGACTGACCGGGAGGGTTCTCTCGAACGAACCGGGCCGCAGGTGATTCCGACAAAAAGAAAGCCGCGACTTCCGAAGAAGCCGCGGCTTTCTTATGTCAAATCTCTCGACGAATGCGACGGCAGAGTCGCTTGAAGAATGGCGGAACGCGGTAGTGCCAGGCACTCACCGTTGGTCGTCCGAGCCAGTCGAGTTGGTTTGGAACCTCCGTCGGATTTCAAGAAGAGAGATTTGATTTTCGCTGCATGTCAGTGCTGCATTCATCGGCACTCGACGGACTCGGTGATCGACGAACTTCGATCAGCACCGGCATTATTGGGCACATCCAGGAATCAGGCCAGATCGGATCTGGAATTTGGTTGGGTGGCGCGAGGTTTGCCTAACACGGTGCCGGTTTTGTGATTTCTACGACGAAATTCGACTCAAGGGCCGAGGCGTGCTGCCTCGAAGCATCCCGGCGCCGAGAGATTGGGCATCACGTTTCGCAGGAGCTCGCGTACGCATCTCACCGTTTCGGAATACTTAACGAGTCGCGATCAGCAGGCCGGAATGGGCCAGAGATGCGGTACTGATTCGACCATGCTGGCGGTTGAGTGATGCCTGCGGCTGATCGGCGGTTTTCTGGAATTCAGGTCCGCAATGCGGGCATTTAGCGATGTGTTGACGGATTTGAGCGGTTTTCTCTTCGTCTAGTTCGCCCTTGTTGAACGCCGCCGCGTACTGGGCGACTTCAGAGCAGCAGATCGAACCGAACTGGTATTCGCCATCGGGAGTATTTGCCTGCTGAGCGCCGCCGGGGAGCGATTGCCAGACTACTGCTCCGATCAGCAAAGCGGCCGCGATACCAGAAACCTTCGCTGACGCCGCCAGTTTCCGTTGGCGCGTCACGCGACCGACCATTCCCGAAATCTCTCCGCTCGGGCACTCGACCCAGCCGGATTCTTCGGAATTTTTGTTTTCAGTACGTTGATTGTTTTCAGTCATTGCCCAAGCCTCGTTCAGAGACAAGCGATGTCAAAGTGCTCTTCCGACTGTCTTTAGATTATCAGCGCTCGCAGGGCAATGGTTTGTGAGATGCCAGACAAAGCTCGATTTTGTAGAAAGTCAGGAGCGACAACCGTCCGACGGGTAAATTATGCGAACCGACGAAAATACCCCGGTCGTAAGGCCACGACCGGGGTTCGAACTTCTGGAGCAGTGAGTACTTAAACTTCGTACTCTCGTTTCTTCGTGATGCCCGGCATCGGGATCGGGTATTTGCCGTCCTTCAGCTGGAGCGGCGGCGTTCCTTCGAAGGAGAGATTGGCGAGATCCGGAGCGAACTCGTGATCGTGTTTCATCATCTCGTCCATCGTGATGAGGCGTCCGGTATGAGCGGCCATGCGGCCCATTGATGTCACGATACTGGCCATCGCTCCGCGTTCGACTTCGTTGTACGGCTCGTCTTCCCGAACGGCGTGAATCATGTCATCCCATTCGACCTGGTACGGATTCGGCTCCGGCTGCGGGTACGCCCAGATCATTTCGTCCTTGACGAAGTTCTGACCTTTGTAGATTCGACTTCGAGCCGGAAGATGGCCGCGCGACGAGAACACGGCTGAACCCTTCGAGCCGTGGACGTAGGTTGCAAAGTCCTGATGGCAACCGGGAATCGTGCGGCCGTCGACGAACAGTTTGGTTCCGTCGGCGAAGGTGTACTCGATCGAGTAACTGTCAAAGTTCTGATCGATCGCCGGGTTCCCGAATTTATCGAATCGGTAATGCCGACCGCCGGAAGCCTGAGCCGAAACCGGCCACGCGCCCTTGGCCCAGCAGCCTTCGTCGATGTTGTGAATCAGGAAGTCGCTGACAGCGCCACCGCTCAGCCACAGGAAGCCGTGGAAGTTGCGAATCTGCCACTCCAGTTCGTTCGTGCCTTCAGGAGCCGGACCGACCGCGGCAGAACCCGTTGGGCCAGCCATGCGGTACGCTCGCAAGGTGAGTACATCGCCGATTTCACCAGAGTGAATTCGGTCAGCGAGTTCGCCTCGAGCTTTACAGTGTCGACACATCAGGCCGACGCCGACCTTGAGGTTTTTCTCCTGAGCCTTCTTGCCGAGTTCGAGCATTCGCACCGTTGTCGGAGCGTCGATCGTGACCGGCTTTTCCATGAAGACGTTCAAGCCACGCTCGATGGCATAGCTGAAGTGCAGCCAGCGGAAGGCTGGAGGCGTCGTCAGAATCACGATGTCGCCGGGGTTCAGGCAGTCCATCGCTTTCTTGTACGCATCGAAGCCGAGGAATTTGCGTTCGTCGGGGACGTCGACTTTGTCTTTGAAGGCGTTACTCAGACCGACGAAAGTTTGCTCCTGACGATCTGCAAATACGTCGGCGATGGCAACAAGTTTGATCGGACCGTTGTCAACAGACAGAGCGTTCGATGCCGCACCGTTTCCTCGCCCCCCACACCCAACGAGGGCAAGCTGGATGGTGCTGTCCGAAGCTGCGTGAACGTGAGAGCCGGCGGCCCCGACAAGAGCGGCGGCACCAGCGATGCGGCCGGAATCTTTCAGAAAGTCTCGACGAGACGATGATTGAACAGGAGTGTCGCTCATGACAGAAACCTTTGATGAATGATTCTGAGAAAACTGTAGGGTGGGCATCGCCCACCAATGAATCCGACGGTGGTGGGCAGTGCCCACCCTACGCCCGCGCGATGCCGTGGCTATTTCTTTTTGTACTTGTGCTCGGTGTGGCAGGCTTTGCAGGAAGCGGTGATGCCCGCGATGGATTCGCGAACTCCGGCGGCGTCTTTCTTCGCAGCACTCTTCAGCCCGGATTCGGTCGCCTTACGAAGAACCTGGCAGGCGTCGGCCCAGATCTTGTCGGGGCAGCGGTCGTCTTCCATCATCGTGTAGCTGGACTCGTTGAGCAGGGCGATGCTTGTCGTCAGCGACTTCCAGCCATCTTCGCCTTCGGGAGCCTTTTCGTCGGCGACGTGTCCCTGAATGGCGACGAGCTGCGGCTTAACCAATCCTGACATCAGCTGAGCCGTCGTCATCGGTCGTGATTTGCCCTTCTTCTGAGCCGTCACCTGCGACGTCGACATGGTGAATGCGAGACCTGACAAGGCGATAATTCCGGCAGCGAAAGCAAAAGACTTCTTCACGGGAAAGCTCCTGATAATCTGGTAGGGTCATTTGTGGGCGGGGCAGCAAATATCGAATCGGCATTGTGGTGAATTAAATTCAGCACGGGAACCTCACCGCCGAAATTTGATAGCAGTTTGCTCTCGACAGACAGTTGAGCGAACGAGCCATCTGGAGGATGCTGCCGCTCCCTGAAACAGCCCAGCCACGAATCATCAGACGAAGAGCCGACCATGACCGATTCAAAGACAGACCTTCCAATCGTCATCGGGTCGCGATCTCCACGCCGTCTGGAACTGCTTCAGATGATCGCTGCGCCGGAGAGGCTGGTTGTGCTGCCGCCACGCGACGCCGACGAGCCGGGTTTCGACGGACTTAAGTCGATGTCGGAGTTTGAAACTCGGTGCCACGAAATCGTCGAACTGAAACGCCAGGACGTCGTCGACCAGCTGGTTTCCGGAGCTGCCCCGAACGGCCCATGCGTCGTGATCTGCGCCGACACGACGGTGATTGCCGAAGACGTCGAGGGATCATTACTGGCTCTCGGTCAGCCGAACGTCGCCGACGATTGGGAAGACGAGGTTCGAGGCTGGTTCCGTGATTGTCTGGCAGGACGAACTCACACCGTCCTGTCTGCGGTGTCGGTGACGCTGGTCGATAAAACGGGCACGGCTGGGAAGACGCTGAACCAGTCATGCGAGACGCGTGTCACGATGCGCGATGATGTCGAGCATTGGCTGGACTGGTACATCTCAACCGGCGAGCCCGTTGGCAAGGCCGGGGGATACGCAATCCAGGGAGCAGGCAGCGTTATGGTCACGAAAGTTGAAGGCAGCTACAGCAACGTTGTCGGGCTGCCGATAGAAGATACCGTTGAAATGTTGAGAAAAGTTGGAGCCTTGTCACTCACTGATGAGCAACGTTGAAGACC